>DASSQB010000555.1:0-2439 GCA_035702725.1 Terriglobales bacterium
GGGAGGTGGGAGTCAGTAGCCGGGAGTCACGAGTCGCTGGTCAGTTCCGCATCATCTAACAAATTGTGATGCGGAGACGCTCCAGCACCAAATCATCTCGCGTGCCGGGTGCAGCCCCTGGCGAATCCGGCGTCGTTCTCAGCCAGCCGGGTACTTACTGGATACCCGGTATTTCGGCAGCAGCCGCATTCCTTGACTCTGCTGGTGCCGGAAAAAGATAATAGAGAGTTTCGCGCCTTCATTCCGAAGTCTTAGGAGTAATCGTGGCAACGGCTGGCAGTACGGCCCCGGTTGCCGGGACCAAAGTATCCCCAACAGTTCATTCAGGAGTGGCTCCCCTGCGCGCCGGCCAGGGACATTCGTTTTTCTGGCGCCGGCTGCATTCGCTGAGCGGCATCTTTCCCATCGGCGCTTTTCTGGTAGAGCATTTTTTCTCCAACGCGTTCGCCACGAATGGCGCCGCCGCCTATAACGAGAATGTCCGCTTCCTCACCGGGCTGCCCTTCGTTTTTTACCTGGAGCTGTTTTTCATCTGGATTCCCATTGCCTACCACGCCGGCTACGGCTTTTACATCTGGTACCGCGGCGAGACCAACGTGGGTGATTACCCTTGGACCGGGAACTGGATGTACACCGCGCAGCGCTGGACGGGGGCCATCGCCTTCTTTTACATAGGCTGGCACGTGTGGTCCATGCGCTTTAATGGGGTGCACCTGCTGACCAATTCAGCCGCCGCCTTCTGGAAGGTACAGAACGAGTTCCATCATCCCTGGGCAGTGGCGTTTTACTTCGTGGGCATTATCGCGGCCTCGTGGCACTTCGGCTATGGCCTGTGGCTGTTCGCCGCCAAGTGGGGCTTCTTCACCGGGGAGAACGCGCGGCGCAAATTTGGCGTGGTGTGCTTGCTGGTGGCGGTGGTGTTCATTGTGGTGGGAACGGTGACGATGGTGGCGTTTTTGACCTCGCCACAGGTGCCGCCGCCGGCGAACCTGAGCGCGGCAGCACAGATTCCGTAATCCAGGGCGGCCCGGGCCGCTAATTTTTATGGCAAATAATCCGAAAATCATCGTGGTAGGCGGCGGGCTGGCCGGCTTGTCAGCGGTCATCAAGATCGCCGAGATGGGCGGGCAGGTGGACCTGTTCTCCATCGTGCCGGTCAAGCGCTCGCACTCGGTTTGCGCCCAGGGCGGCATCAACGCCGCCAAGAACCTTAAGGGCGAGGGCGATTCCACGTGGCAGCACTTTGACGACACCGTCTATGGCGGCGATTTTCTGGCCAATCAGCCGCCGGTGAAGGAAATGTGCGAGGCCGCGCCGGGCATCATTGACCTGCTGGACCGCATGGGCGTGCCCTTCAACCGTACACCTGAGGGGCTGCTGGACTTTCGCCGCTTTGGCGGCACGCTTTACAACCGCACCGCCTTCGCCGGCGCCACCACTGGGCAGCAGCTGCTTTATGCCCTCGACGAACAGGTGCGGCGGCACGAAGCCGACGGCAAAGTAAAGAAGTTCGAGCATTGGGAGTTTTTGTCCGCCGTGCTCGACGGCAACCGCGTTTGCCGCGGTATCTGCGCCATGGACCTGCACACCATGGAGGTGCGCACCTTCCCTGCCGATGCGGTCATTATCGCCACTGGCGGCATTGGCGCCATTTTCGGCAAGTCCACCAACTCGGTGGTGTGCACCGGCTCGGCCCAGTCCGCGCTCTATCAGCAGGGCGCGTTCTACGCCAACGGCGAGTTCATCCAGGTACACCCTACTTCGATCCCGGGCGAAGACAAGCTGCGGCTGATGTCGGAGTCGGCGCGCGGCGAGGGCGGGCGCGTGTGGGTGCCCAAGCAGAAAGGCGACAAGCGCGACCCCAAATCCATCCCTGAAGGCGAGCGCTGGTACTTCCTGGAGGAGTGGTACCCCAAGTACGGCAACCTGGTGCCGCGCGATGTGGCCACGCGCGCCATCTTCAAGGTGGTTTATGAGCACCAACTCGGCATTGACGGCCAGCCCATGGTTTACCTGGACCTGACCCATATTGACCGCAAGGTGCTGGACCGCAAGCTGGAAGGCATCCTGGAGATTTACGAGAAGTTCGTGGGAGACGATCCGCGCGACACGCCCATGAAGATCTTTCCCGGCATGCACTACACCATGGGCGGGCTGTGGGTGGACTACAAGCAGGCCACCAACATTCCCGGCCTGTATGCCGCGGGTGAGTGCGAATACCAGTACCACGGCGCCAATCGCCTGGGCGCCAATTCGCTGGTCTCCTGCATTTTCGGCGGTGAGGTGGCGGGTCCGGCAACGGTTGAGTACGCTCGAGCGCAGAAGGCGGCGCCGGGCAACGGCCATTTCGACGCCGAGCGCAAGCGCCAGGAGGAAATCAACGCCAAGCTGTTGAAGGCGGACGGAAGCGAGAATCCCTTCCAGATCTGGCGTGAACTG
>DASSQB010000556.1:0-11285 GCA_035702725.1 Terriglobales bacterium
CAAGGTGCACGGCGTGCGCAACCTGTTTGTTAGCGATGGCGCGGTGTTCGTCACCCAGGGCTGCTATGAGCCCACGCTGACCATCATGGCCATTTCCGCTCGTGTGGGCGAGCACATTGCGGAAGCATCTCGCCGGGGGGAACTGTGAGCGGGAAAAACGATAAGCCGTTGCTGGAGAACTCAGATAGCGGGCTGACCCGCCGCGAATGGCTGCTGCGCCTGGGCGAGTTCACGGCGCTGGCGGGAGTTGCCGGGCTGGCGCCACCCTTGACGCTGTCGCTCAGTTTGCCCGAACAGCAAGCGGCTGCCGCGCTGCCGCCAGGATTGTACGAACCTTCGCCGAGGCACTTGATGCACGCTCTTTCAGCGCAGGGCGCTTCCACGATTCCGCCCGGCAGCGAGACCGATTATGTGCAGCCCCGGCAGGGGCCGTACGGGCCGCAGTTCTTTTCGCCGGATGAGTTTCGGGTGGTGACGCGGCTGGTTGAAATTCTGCTGGGCAAGGTGGATGCAGCCGCGCTGGCGGAAACCGCCGAATGGGTTGATCTTCGCTTTCAAAGCGCCGCTGGCGTGCGCGAGGCCGCCCGCCGCCTCGATCCCCTGCACCGCGCGCTGGCCGTGGCTTACTACGGCGAAGCGCATGTCGTGGAACTGGAAACCAGCGATCCGCAGACCATCGCGCGCTCCGGACTGGCAGCGCTGGACGAGCGCGCGCAGCAGTTCGGACACCCATTCCTCAAACTCTTGCCTTCGGAGCAGGCGGATGTGGTGCGCGCAATGAGCCAGCAACCGGAGGAAACGCCGCTCCGCCGCTTCTGCGATCTGCTGCGCCGCGAAACCATTCACGGCTACTACACTTCCCGCGCGGGCTTAAAGGAGCTGGATTACAAGGGGAACTCGTATTACAGCCAGTGTCCCGGATGCGAGAAAAAGTAGTTCCCAGTTTCGCTGCGATCTCGGCCGCCACACTTGTCCAGGCGTCAGGAATTTCGAGCCGCTCAGCGCTTTTTCGCCGGTGGCATGTCGTGCGGATTCCAGGTTACATTGGCCTGAAACAGCCTGTCCGCCAGGTTCTGGTTGTAGGAAGCATCGGTGATAAAACGCTGGTTCACCATGTCCCCGTTATGGAAACGGGTAATGCTCAGGGGCGTGGCCACCCCTTGGATCATCTTGTAGTTGTCGTAAAGCTCAACTTCCTCGTTGCGGTAGCGTTCGGCGTCGCGCCACACAAACGATTTCTTGATGGGCAGGTGCGATTCGTAATCCAAATCAATCGTTACCGCCTCGTTCTGCGCGTTCATGATGGTCACTTGCTCCGCCTGCTTCTGCGCGGCCACCACCTGCCCTTCATAGAAAAGCGCCACTCCCGGCTCGTTCAGCCAGCGGCGCAGCACCCATGCCAGCGAATACTTGCGCCGCCGATTGTAGTCCGCGAGTGCCTTCGGGTCCTCGGGCGCCGTGCCGCGAAAGGTGATTTCAAACCCCTGCTCGCCGTTGTTGATGATGATCCAATCGCGCTTCTTGGTAAGCTCCACTCGCTCCTTGTCCGGATACTTCCAGAATAGCCAGAATTCCGCCGTCCCCGTGGGCTGGTCGTGGTAAATGCTCCAGGTGCGACCTTGCTCCCGCATGTCGCTTACGTTAAGCCAGGCCTGCCCGCCCAGCGCCTGGATCATCTGGTCAATCAGCGCCCGGGCCTTGCGCACGTTTGCGTCCTGCGGCGACGCCTGCGTTGCAGGCGCAGGTTGCCCTGGCGACTGAGCCGCTTGTGTTGTCTGGCCGAAACCGCCGAGGCTGACGAGAAGAATAGTGATCAGTAGCTTCATGCCCGTATTTCAACGCCGACTTCAGACTTGCCGCTCGCTGTCAAACAACGACGGCATCAGTCACATGGTGTCCGCCACGTTCGCCGCTTATGTGCGTGACCCAAAATGTTCTTCAAACCTGGGCGCCGCGCCAGCCCCGCAGGGGCGGTATAGTAAAGCCCAGGACGGAAGTCCTGGGTTAGCTTGCCCACAAAATTCTGCGGTGCGACCGCGCCCCGCGAGGGAGCGCCGGACTAAAGGCCCTGCTTCTAGCCTACCAGCACTGCGCCCCCATTGACGTTGAAGATCTCTCCCGTAATAAAGCCAGCGTGCTCGGTGCACAGGAACAATATGGGCGCTGCCACTTCCTCGGGCCGTCCCACCCGCTGCAATGGAATCACAGAAAAAATCGCTTCCCGGCTGGCCGGATCGCTCAGGGCGGGCCTCGACATGTCGGTTTCCACCCAGCCAGGAGCAACGCAGTTTACGTAAATGCCGGCAGGCGCCAGTTCGGTGGAAAGCCCCTTCACCATGCTGATCAACGCGCCCTTGGCCGCCGCATAGTCGCAGTGGAAGGCTTCACCTCGCTGCCCGGCGGTGGAACTCACCAGCACAATGTTGCCGGTTGCCGGGTGCGGCTTCTTCTGCCTCTTCATTTGCGCCACCGCATGCTTGACCAAACCAAAAACACTATCCAAATCAATAGCCTGGGTGCGCCGCCATTGCTCGTCGCTCATCCTCTCTATGGGTACGGCGTCTGCCACCCAGATTCCGTGGTTCGCAACCAGTATGTCGAGGCGTCCAAAGCGGCGTACCGTGGCCGATACAAGTTCAGCTGCTGGTTCGATACCATTCAGGTCGCAGGCCAACGCCAGGCAATTCTCCAGCCCGCATTGCTGCACGATTTCCTCTGCTTCTGCCCTCGCTTTTTGGTAGTTGAAGGCCACTTTTGCCCCTGCCGAGACGAACATTTTCACCGTACTTGCGCCAATTCCGCGCGAGCCACCCGTTATCAACGCTACCCGGCCCTCCAGCGAGAGGGAAACGCCTGCTAAGCCTGTCATGACAACAACTTACCATCGAAATTGACCTGCAATCACGGAAAAGCCAGAAGCGCATCAAACCGCCTGAAAACGGGGTAAAAACACCATTTTTGCCGGTTCTTTCCGCCTGTGCCAGCCTTGATTCCTGCCTCTCCCTAGCCACGACATGTGGCTTTTTTACCACAGACAAATCTGCAACCAGGATTGTAATCTACTCATCACAAACCACATATCAAGACAGCGCTTGCCGCAAGAGCAAACAATTCGCGAGCCGGTAGAGTGCCGCGGCGTGGGCCTGCACAGCGGCGCCCCCGTCACCCTCCGCCTCCTCCCTGCGAAGGCGGGTAGTGGGATTGTCTTCAAGCGAACCGACCTGGATGGCTTCAGCGTGGAGGCCAGCAGCCGCAACGTGGCCCGGGTCAGCTATGCCACCAGCCTGATGAAAAAGGGTGTGCTCATTTCCACCACCGAGCACCTGCTTTCCGCTTTCATTGGCATGGGAATTGACAACGCCATCGTGGAATTGGACAACCTGGAATTACCCATCCTGGACGGAAGCGCGCGGCCTGTCGTGGAGATGATTGAGGAGGCCGGCATCCGCCAGCAGCGGAGGCCGCGCACCTACCTGCGCATCCGCAAGAAACTGGAGCTGCGCGAAGGCAACAAGTTCATTGCCGTCTACCCTGGCAACCGCTATTGCGTTTCCTACAGCATCAACTTCCCGCACCCACTGGTGGGCCGCGAGGTCTTCCAGGTAGAGTTGGCCGACGGGCAATATCTGCGGGAGATAGCGCCGGCACGCACCTTCGGCTCGCGGCAGGAAGAAGAGGCGATGCGCAACCAGGGGTTGATTCGTGGGGCTTCGCTGGACAACTGCATAGTGCTGACCCGGGACAGCATCGAAAACCCGCCCTTGCGCTTCAACAACGAGTTTGTGCGGCACAAAGTGCTGGACCTGATCGGCGACCTGGCGCTGCTGGGCAAACAGATTCTCGGCTCGGTGGTGGCGGACCGCGCCGGACACGCCATGCACACCGCCCTGGTTTCGCGCCTTCTCAAAGACCCGACTCTATGGGAAGAGACGCACGGAGACCAAGGCCCGCATCCGGAGCGCGAGGCTGCAGCGGAGAGTGCTTTTACTGCCGGCGCGGATTAAAACAAAACCATTTCACCACAGAGGGATTTGTAAATATGTAATTTGGCCGGGAATTGCTGGACGCCTGCAGCAGACGGTCAGCCTTTGCTGAGCACAAGAAGCTCTGGTTTCGACAAAAATACCCACTACAAATTGCAGAATTACAACTCCTCAATACCCTTTGTGTCCTCTGTGGTGAAGGTTATGCGCTCTAGGCGCGGATGGAGGGATGCACGCCGGGCTCGCGCTGCTCCATTTTCTGCAGCAGCCAATTCTCCAACTGTTCGCGGGCGGTCAAAGTGAGCTCAAGAAAGCGGACGCCGCCGCGACCGGCGGCATCGCTCCACGCCAGTTCGGCCTTGGGCGAAAGCGTGATCTCGGTGCCGGGCAGGGAGAACTTAACCCGCGCCACGTCTGGGGGGAGCGCTGTAGCCGCCTCGATCGCCATGCCACCTTCGCTTAGGTTGCAGGCCGTGACCTTCATCTCCTGCGCGCGGCCGAAGGTAAGGGTGACAGGAATATCCACGGGCAGGCGGAAATAACGGCGGCGCTCACGGTGCATCAGGCCATAAGCGGCGTGGAAAGAGCGCAACGCATTGGTGGTGGTGATGGGTTTCTGCAGCACAAAGCCGGCACCCATCTGGAAGACGGTGCGCACATCGGTAACGCCGTTGAGAATCGCGAAGGTGACGCTGGTTTTGTTGCTGCGCTCCTTCCGCACCTGCTGCAGCACGCCGATGCCGCCGTGCATGTCATCACAATCAATGATGACAGCGTCGAACTTTTTCGCCGTCAATATCTCACTGGCGGCCTCGGCGCCGGTGCACACTTCCACGCTGATATCCAGTTTGCCCAGGGCGGATCGAAGAACGCGGAGGGTCTCGGGGTCGCGGGAAACAAGCAGCGCTTCCAGGGTCATACATCATGATCTTAGTGACCAGGCGGGACAGCAGAAAGTAACGAAAGTCGCGGTTCAGCAACCTCTTTTTTCCGGTTACTTCGGACACAGGCTTGAATTAGCAGGGAGAAGTTTGCAACGATGCTGGCGTGCGCAAGCTGGTTTATCTTTCGCTGGGGTCCAACCTGGGGGACCGGGAAGGGAACCTGCGGGCCGCCATCGAGCGTCTGGCGGCTCTGGGAGAGGTGATGTCGGTTTCTTCCTTCTACGAAACCGAACCGGTGGAGGTCGCTCGACAGCCGTGGTTCCTGAACTGCGCCGTGGCCCTGCAGACGGAAAAAATGCCGAAGCAGTTTCTGGCAGGGCTGCAGGGCATCGAAAAGGCGATGGGGCGGCAGCGCACTCAACCCAAAGGTCCGCGTGTGATTGATTTGGATATCTTGCTTTTTGGGAATTCGGTTGTGGACACAGCCGGGCTGACCATTCCGCATCCCGCGCTGCACGAGCGCCGGTTTGTGCTGGAGCCGCTGGCCGAGATCGCGCCCGAGCAGCGGCACCCGGTGTTCAAGCGTACCGTCCGCGAATTGCGCGATGCCTTGCCCGCCGGACCGCCGGCAGTGCGGAAACTTCCCTCGCCGCCGCGAATGAACCCGGAGGAACGCCAGAGATGAGAAGTGCGGGCCGCCGCGGCGCTCCGGCACGGCAAAAGCCGGCGTGCTGGCCCGTGGGCGAGGGCGCACGCGCCACAAGGAGGTCTTGCAAGATCAGCCATGTTGGACAGGGATTTGCCGGACGGGTAAACTCGAATGAAAGCTGCGGCATCCAACCCATGTACCAGGTGGTGGGCCGCCAGGCACGGTGGTTGCGTTAGAACGAAGCAAGTCGTAATTCTCAGTTCCTTCCCGACCCGATTGTGTTCTGCGGTTGGTGAGAGGCCGCATGATGCCGCGAAAGATTAGCGCCGGAAGCCCAACTATCCGGTCAGTGGATTTGCCACCCAGGGACCATGCGCAGAACGAGGCGGGGTTGGCCGATATCGGCCTGCTGCAAGCCATCAGCGCCGAACTCATCCCCGAATCTAATATTGAAGCCTTATACGAGAAGATTGTTGACGGAGCCGTCGCGATCATGCGCTCCGACTACGCCAGCATGCAGATGCTATTTCCAGAGCGCGGCAAAGGGGGCGAGCTGCGCCTGATCGCATTCCGCGGATTCAATCCGCAAGCCGCGAAGTTTTGGGAGTGGGTGCGGGCAGATTCGGAAAGCACGTGTGGCGTTGCCCTGCGCACCGGCAGGCGGGTGATCGCGGCCGACATCGTGAACTGCGAGTCTATGGCCGGTTCCGAGGATCAGCAAACCTACCTTCAAACCGGGATCCGGGCTTGCCAAACCACGCCGCTGATTGGTCGTGGCGGCAGCATTGTGGGCATGATTTCGACCCACTGGCGCAACCCGCACCAGCCCTCGGAGCGCGATTTTCGTCTTTTCGACATTCTGGCGAGGCAGGCTGCCGACTTGATTGAGCGCACCCACAATGAGCAGCAACTGGCGAAACAGGCGGGTTTGCTGGACCTGAGCAGCGATGCCATCATCGTGCGCGACTTGGAGGGCCGCATCCTGTATTGGAACCGGGGCGCGGAGCGGGTCTACGGCTGGACGCGCGAGGAGGCTCTGGGAAACAATATTCACGTTTTCCTTAAAACGCAATTTCCGGAGTCGCTGGAGCGAATCACCGAGGAACTCTTCACCAGCGGCCACTGGACAGGCGAACTGGCGCACACCACCCGCGATGGGCGCCGCATCATGGTACTGTGCCGCAAAGCGCTGGACCTGGCGCACGGCAATCCCGTGGTGCTGGAAACCAACACCGATATCAGCGAACGCAAACGGATGGAGGAACAAGAAGAGCGGCTGCGGAGGACCGAGAAGATGGCGGCGGCGGGACAGCTTGCCGCTTCCCTGGCGCACGAAATCAACAATCCCTTGCTGGCCGTGACCAATGCGCTTTATCTTCTCAACCACCACCCTGAGGTGCTAGGCGAAGCCAAGAACCTGGTGACGACTGCCGAAAGCGAGCTCGCGCGCGTCTCCCGCATTGTGAAGCAGAGCCTGTCTTACTACCGCGATGGAGCGGTTGCTCGGGAGCTGGACTTGTCAGCCATCGTGGAAGAATCGCTGCAGGTGTTCAACGATCGATTCCAGCGCGAGGGCGTGCAATTAAAGAAAAGAATCAGCCCGGGAATGCGCATCGTTGGTTTCGTAGACGAGGTTCGCCAAGTCGTAGATAACCTGCTGCTCAACGCCGTAGAGGCCATGCCCAACAGCGGTCGTCTGGCAATCTCGGTACGGCCGTCCCGTAATTGGAAGGAAGATGGGCAGAAGGGCGTGCGCCTCACGCTGGCTGATAACGGTTGCGGCATTCCTAAGGAAAATCTGGCAAAGATTTTTGAGCCCTTCTTTACTACCAAACAGGAAAAGGGGACCGGGCTTGGCCTGTGGGTGGTGCGTGGAATTGTGGCCAAGCACGACGGCAGAATCGCCATCCGCAGCGGAGGGGAGCAAGGAAAGACCGGCACTGTTATCTCCATTCTTTGGCCCTCTAACCGCCATGCCGAAGGCACACCACGAGTGCGGTCCGAGTCGGCGGCGTAGAAACGGCCGCCGTCCCGCGGGACCAGATGATGTACCGATCAGCGCGGAGCGCAACGGCTGATGGTGCCGAACACTGGCTCGGCGATGTAGAAAAGGCTGGGGTCCTTCGGTCGCGCCCGTTTCGCTGCGCTCCACTTGCGCTCTGCTTTGGCTGAATGCTGAGGGCTGAAAGCTGACAGCTTTCAGGGCATGATGATGCGGCTGGAAGCGTTCTCGGGAGTTTCAATGAGCGACTCTTTCTCCGGGAACTGAGCAAACAGAGAATCAATCAGGGCGCGCGACCTGGGCCGGCCGGAAGTGCGGGCGTGGGCCATGCGCACCAGAAAAACCAGGGCGCGCAGCACATCGGAGTCGCGCAGGCTGCTAAAGCCGCGGTGCTTCTGCTCAATCTCGCGGTACTCTTTCAGGGTTTTCTCCACTTCGGCCACTACCGAGTGCTGGCCCAGGCTGCCCGGCGAAACCTGGTAGTGCAGGCCGGAGTTGGCCAGGGTCTCGTAAGTGCGGGCGGCGGCGGAGAGCGCGGCGATCAAGTCCTGGTCGTTCAGGCTGCGGTCGCCGCGTGCGGCCTTGGCGAGAGCAAAACTCAAGCCCACCAGCAGGTGCTCGTTTTCATAGACAAACTGCCGCGGGACTTCGACTTGGGCAAAGAGCGCGGCGGGGTCAAGTTGGTCCGCCTCCCGCGGCTTCTCGTGTTCCCGGGCCTGCTGCAGGTAAACGCAGTCGGTGGGGCAATCAATGGTGACTTCGCGGGCTTCGCCGCAGCACTGGGCGCAGATGCGGTCGTGCAAGGCGGGGCAAAACCGTTTCTCTTTTCGGGTGTGGCAGAGGGCGCAACTCACGAATCTGGGTCTCCTCATTTCATTATTACATCCGGGAGTGATTTCCCGCGGGATGGGGGGGAGGTTCGGATCCAGGGTGGGCGACCCCCTCTGCAGCCGCTAACTATGCGCCCATTTTGGGCAGGACTGGTCTAAAGACCCCATTTTTAGTGCAAAATCGAGCATGGAAGCGAAAAAAACCGCATAAAATGGGGCTCAGACGCTTCTTTTCCACAGGAGTGCTGGTATAGGATAGCCGCTACCGAGCAATTCTGCGTTCAATTCAAGGAGGGAATCATGGCAGGCATGACCAAAACCCAACTGGTGCGTCACCTGGCCGAAAAGCTGGAAACCAACAACAAAACCGCGGCGGCGTTTCTTCAGACGCTGACCGACACCGCTGTTAAAGAGACCAAGAAGAGCGGGGTATTCGTGCTGCCCGGACTGGGCCGCCTGAAGAAGGTAAACCGGAAAGCGCGCATGGGCCGCAATCCGCAGACGGGCGAGCCAATTAAGATCCCTGCCAAGACCACGGCGAAGTTCTACCTGGCCAAGGCAGTGAAGGATTCGATCGCGCCCAAGAAGTAGCTGGATTTTGTGAAGCAAGGGCCGGCCATTTGGCCGGCCTTTTTGTTTGCGGCCGGCGACTGCCTGATGGTGGAGCGCCGGCGCCACAAATGCTCAGGGCGGAACGCCGCCGCTACGACGCTTTGGCAGCGGCTTTGGTGAACTGGTCTGGGGTGATGGTGGGGGCGACCTTTTTTACCTTTTCCAGAATACGGTTGCGGTCCGATTCTGAGTTCGCTGCGCCAAAGCGCTTGCGCAGCAAGGTCACCTTCTCCTTGCGAGCGCGGCGGCGGCGCAGTTCGCTTCTTCTGCTGGGCGTGCTCATGAAATAGTGCTCCCTGGTTGTAAATTGCCGGTGGCAAAACCGGCTGCTCTCTTCACTTATATAGGCAAAGGGCGTGATAAGGGAAGGGTGGCAGAGTCTACAGACTCGTCATCACGGTCACAGACTTGCTGTTGCGGCTGATGACCACCAAATCGGCTTTGCCGTCGTGGTTGAGGTCTGCCAGACCGATGGCGCTGGGGTGGTCTGTGAAGGGTAGAGTAGCCTCACTGAACACACCCGGGTGAACGGCCAGGAGGAAAACCACGTCATCCTGGGCCTGGTCCGCGAAAGCCAGATCTTCCATGCCATTGCGATCAATGTCTCCGTGGGCCAGGGGTATGGAGGGCTGCCTCGATTTCTTGACAGTGTCAGCTCCCCCGGTCATCAGATAGAACCTGCCCTGGCCGTCGGCCCGCAGCCAGGCTGGCTCCCTCCCGGGAGCGTTGGCCAGGAGCACATCTTCCAGGCCATCACCATTCACATCGGTGAGCCGTCCCTGCAGCGGAATGGCAGGGGAGCCTGCCTGCACAGGGCCGCCGGCAAGCGCCAGAGCGCAGGATGACGGGCGCGACGTGCTGCGGCATTCCGCCAGTCTGAGTTTGGCGCCGGCCAGCCGACGGCCAATGAAGCCGGCGAGGATGCCGCGAATTTCCTGGGCCGGGCGAAATCCGCCCTTCCCATCGCCCAGGAGCAGGGCAATCTCGTTCGTGTTCTTGCTGCTTACCAGGATGTCCACATCGCCATTGTTGTCGAAGTCGGCGAGCGCCAAGTGTGCGGGCTCAAAATCCAGCTGATAAGTTGCCCGAAGATCGGGAGCGGGAGCAAACGGGCCCACGGCTCCAGGATGTTCGCCAGCAGCGCGCAGGGCCAACTCGTTTTCGAAGAGCCCAGCCAGTTCCCGACCGACGATGGTGCCGGCAAGGTTGAGCTGCTCCGGCTGGTCGGCGCAGCAGGGAAACAGCTCGTCGCCATACTTCCCGCCGTGAATGTAATGCCAGCGCTCGGTGCTGATGGATTCCATGGGGCCGTAGTAGTCGGGGAATGCAGGGTTCCAATTGAGCTGCGCCAGTTCCGAAATCGGATTGCGTGCGGGGGACCCTGCCCTGCCGCCGCTCCAGAGGCCAGCCAGCGAAGCTTCAGGAAAATGAGGGTGGCGCGCTTCCCCCGCCTCTTCCAGCAGAGTAGCGGGAAGAGAAGTGAGGCTGACAGGATCGGCAATCTTCTTTCCCGCAGGAATTCTCCCCTGTTCCCACAAAATGAGGGGCACGTGGATGAGCTCGCGGTAGAGGGCGTTGCCGTGGGTCATCAGGCCGTGCTCGCCGAAACTTTCGCCGTGATCGGAGGTGATGACGACCAGAGTATTGCGATCGAGGCCGCGCTTTTGCAGTTGCTGCATGAGCTGTTGGATCTGGTCGTCTACGTAGTTGATGGCGCCATCGTAGGCATCCACCGCGCCCTGCCGCTGTTGCGGAGTCAGATGCTCAAACCAGTCCCAATGCTCGGAAGCGCGGCTGCCCGGGTTCTGCATATTTGTATAGCGATGCAGGTAGGGCTCGGGCGGGCGGTAAGGATCGTGGACATCCATGTAATTAAGAAAAACGAAAAAAGGCTGGCGCCCGCGGTCAATCCACTGCAGAGCATGCTGGTTAATCTGCGCGGCATTGCGCCGGCCGAAGAGGTCGCGCTTGAGTTCCAGTCGAAACAGCAGGTGCTTGATTAAATCGCCGTAGAAAGTCTGGGCGAAGGCGCTGCCCAGGGATTGAAAATCGTCCTCAAAACGGATAAAGCCGCGCCCGAAGCCACGGCGGCGGCAGAACAGCAGCGTGTTGGCGGAGAAGGCGGCGGTACGGTAGCCGCGGGCCAGGAGTTCATCGCCCAGAACGGGATAGTCCCAGCCCAGCAAAGCGCCGTCGTTGTCCACGTGGTGGGCGTGGGGATAGAGGCCTGTGAGCAGGGAAGCATGCACCGGCAAAGTCCAGGAGGAAGGCGCAATGGCATCTTCGAACAAGGTGCCTTGCGCGGCCAGTTGCGTCAGATGAGGG
>DASSQB010000557.1:0-8546 GCA_035702725.1 Terriglobales bacterium
CCGCGTCCGGCATCGAGCGCCGCTACAACGCTACCTTCGAGATTCCCCGCAACCGCCAAAACTTCCAGCAATGACACGGCCGCAATCGGCTTGCGCAGAACTTCCGCCAATCCCTTGATCGCTGCCAACCCCACCCTCAGCCCGGTGAAGGAACCCGGGCCGGAAGCGACCACAAAAGCGTCCAGGTCATTTTTGGAAAATCTGTGGCGCGAAAGCAGGTCTGCGATCTGGGGCACCAGTTGCGCGGAGAAAGTGCCCCCGGCCAGGGGAACCACTTCCAAGGGCTCAAAGCTGCGCGCATCGCCGCGGGCCAGAGCAATACTGCCATGCTTGCCGGAAGTGTCCGCCGCCAGCAGCAGCATGGTCAGACTCCCTGGGGCGGATCCTCGCATAGTTCGAGCAGCACCCCGCCGGTACTGGAAGGATGAACAAAAACGTAGAGGTGGCCGCCGGCGCCGATCTTGATGTCTTCGGAGATGAGCCGTGTGCCGCTGGCTTTGAGGCGATCAACCGTAGCCGCCAGGTCGTCCACGCGCAGCGCGATATGGTGCAAACCCTCGCCGCGCTTGGCGATGAAGCGGGCGATGGCTGACTCCGGCGAGGTCGCTTCCAGCAGTTCGATGCGGCTTTCGCCCACCGGCACCATGGCCAGGCGCACCTGCTCGCCCTCGACCGTCTCCTCGCCCACGACCGCAAGGCCAAGGTTTTCGTAGAAGGTGCGGGCCGCGGCCAGCGATTTGACGGCGACTCCCAGGTGATCAATGTCGAACATCGTTTTTCCCCAGGCTGGCAACAATCTCTTCCACTAGAGAATACGGGTCGCGCTTGTGCTCGGCAACTTCAGCGGCGAAGCGCGTGATCTCTGCCTCGCCTACCTGCTCGCGCACCACGCGGCGCAGCAGGGCGTCACGCAGCATCTCCAGCAGGCGGTCGTGCCAGTGGCGCGCGCGCTTCCTCAGCAGCAGATTGTGCTGGGACAGGTAGGCTTCGTAATCGGCGATGGCCTTGACCAGATCAGCGGTGCCGGCGCCCTCGGTGGCCACGGTCTTGATGATGGGCGGGCTCCAGTTGTCCTGGCGCGCAGCGAGTCCTTGCAGAGCGCGAATTTCGCGTTCCACCCGCTCGGCGCCTTCGCGATCGCTTTTGTTAATTACGAAAATGTCGGCGATTTCCATGATGCCGGCCTTGATGGTCTGCACGTCGTCGCCCATGCCGGGAACAAGAATAACCACGGTGATGTCGGCCAGGCGCACAATGTCCACCTCGTCCTGCCCCACACCCACGGTTTCGATAAGCACCAGGTCGCGGCCGGAGGCATCGAGCACAGTGGCCACGTCTGCGGTCGTGCCCGCCAGGCCGCCCAGCGACCCGCGCGTGGCCATGCTGCGGATATAGATGCCGGGGTCAGCATGGTGCGCCTGCATGCGGATGCGGTCGCCCAAAATGGCGCCGCCGCTGAACGGGCTGGTGGGGTCCACGGCGATGATGCCGGCGGTGCGCTGCTGCTTGCGGTATTCGCGCGCCAGCTGGTCTACCAGCGTGCTCTTGCCTGCGCCCGGCGCGCCGGTCATGCCGATGATGCGGGCGCGTCCGCTATGGGGAAAAAGCGCGCGCAGCAGTTGGGCGGACTGTGGTGTGCGGTTCTCGACCGCGGTGATTACCCGCGCCAGCGCTCGCGGGTCGCCTCCGCGAGCGCGCTCAACCAGCGATTGGATTTCGGTGGGCAAAGGATGTTGCCGACAGCTGACGGTAAAACCAAAGTCAAAACCAAACCATAACCGCAGAGAACGCCGAGTACGCAGAGGTTTCAATTTCAGATCGGAAGCTCAAAATCTTTCTTATTTCCTCCGCGTCCTCTGCCTCCTCGGTTTTGCTGACTGCTGACAACTGACTCCTGACCACTAGTCTTTGAGTATCTGCCGCGCGATTACCATGCGCTGAATTTCGCTGGTGCCTTCGCCGATGGTGCATAGCTTCACGTCACGATAAAACTTCTCCGCCGGATAATCCTTGATGAAACCATACCCGCCGTGAATCTGCACGCCTTCATTGGCGCATTTCACCGCCACTTCGCTGGCGTAGAGCTTGGCCATCGAGGACTCCAGCGTGGTTTTCAGTCCAGCATCTTTCATGGACGCGGCGCGCAGGGTGAGCAGGCGCGCGGCATCAATCTCCGTCGCCATATCGGCCAGCTTCCACTGGATAGCCTGAAACTCGCTAATGGCGCGGCCAAACTGCTTGCGCTGCTTCGAGTAGTTGAGCGCCGCTTCATAGGCGCCCTGGGCCATGCCCAGCGACAGCGCCGCAATCGAAATGCGTCCACCATCGAGCACGCGCATGGCGTCAATGAAGCCGTTGCCTTCGGCGCCCACCAGGTTCTCGGGCGGGATCAGGCAGTCTTCAAAAATAAGTTCGGCGGTATCGCTGGCGCGCAGTCCCAGCTTGTTTTCTTTTTTGCCGGGGCGAAAGCCCTTGGTTCCTTTTTCCACGATGAAGGCGGAGAGACCGTGGGTGTGGGCGGCGCGGTCGGTCACCGCGATCACCACCAGCACGTCGGCATAGTGTCCGTTGGTGCAGAAAGTCTTCGTGCCATTCAGCACCCAGCCGTGCTTGTTGCGCACCGCGCTCATGCGGGCGCTGCCTGCGTCAGAGCCGGAGCCGGGCTCCGTAAGGCCCCAGGCGCCGATGAACTCGCCCGAAGCCAGCCGGGGCAGGTACTTGCGCTTCTGCTGCTCGTTGCCGGCAAGGAAAATATGGTTGGCGCAAAGCGAGGTGTGCGCCGCCACGATGATGCCCACGGAACCGTCAACGCGCGAGAGCTCCTCGACGGCGGTGACATACTCCACATAGCCCATGCCCGCGCCGCCCAAGTCGTTGGGGAACACCACGCCCATCAGTCCCAGCTTGCCCAGTTCTTTTATGGTGGCCAGGGGGAACTCGCCCGCTTCGTCCCACTTCATGACGTTGGGCAGAATCTCGCGCTCGGCAAATTCGCGCACGCTGCGGCGCAGTTGCTGTTGTTCCTCGCTTAACTGAAAATCCAAATGACTATCCTCCCGGGGCGTGCGTCAGGGGAGACCTAACAAGTTACGTCTCTACCATCGGCAAAACATTTCATTAGAACACACAGGGGGAGAGGCGGGAAGAGAGGCGGGGATCAAGGATCAGGCGCCGGTAGTCAGGACTCAGCCAAAACCCAAACCGCGGAGGATGCCTGGGGGAGGCCGAGGAGACGCTTGTTACCTGATTCCTCTGCGTCCTTCGCCTACTCTGCGGTTTTGATTTTCTTTTGGGCGGGAAATCAGCCCGCGCCTATCGCGCTGAGAATCTCCTGAGTGGTCGGCAAATGACCAGCCTGCTTTTTGGAGAACACCAGCTTGCCGTCGGCGAAAACGTCCAGCACTCCGCCCCCGCCCAGGCGCAGCTTTACTTTTTCGACTCCGGGCTGTTGTTCCAATTCGCGTTTCAGGCTCCCGGCCTGACGGCGAATGTCGGCTCATATGAAACAGCGCTTGATCTCGATTCTCATCAGTCACCACCCTCACTCTTTCGATGCGCGTGGAAGCGACATTGTACTGGAATATTCCAGGTGAATGGGCATTGTACAGTTCCAGTTTTCGGGTAACTAATCGGCGGCGCCGGCGCGCCGGCCGCTGCAGATAGCCTGCACCGCCGCCAGGGCGCGGGTGCACACGGCGCGGTCCACATCCAGGTGTGTGACCATGCGGATTTGCCCAGCGTCAATGCCGCTGGCCAGCACCCCGCGCTCGGCCAGTTTCTTGCAGATATCGAATGAGGTCATGCCGGTGCCGGCGACGTTAAACACCAGAATGTTCGTGGCCACCTTGCTCGCGTCCAGGCGAATGCCGGGAACCTGTGCCAGGCCCGTAGCCAGGAATTTGGCGTTGGCGTGGTCCTCGCCCAGGCGCGCCGGCATTTTTTCCAGCGCGATCAGCCCCGCTGCCGCCAACACTCCCGCCTGTCGCATCCCGCCCCCCAGCGACTTGCGATAGACGCGCGCCTGCTCAATAAAGGCCCGGCTGCCCACCAGCAGCGAGCCCACAGGCGCGCCCAAGCCTTTGGACAGGCAGAACATCACCGAATCGGCTTTCCTGCTGATTTCGGCCACCGGCTTCCCCAGCGCTGTCGCCGCATTGAAGATGCGCGCGCCATCCAGGTGAAGGGGCAAACCGGCCTGATGCGCCCGCTCACAAATATCGTCGAACATCGCCAGGGGGTACACCGTGCCCCCGGCCATGTTGTGTGTATTCTCCAGCGAGACCAGCCCAGTCTGCGCGCGGTAGTAGATTTTGGGGGCTATGGCTCGCTCAATGCACTCCCAACTCAGAATGCCGTCCGGCGCAGGCACGGGTCGGGCCACACAGCCGGAGAAGTGCGCCAGCATCGCCATTTCATAATTGAAAATGTGGGCGCGGTCTTCGCAGATGATTTCCTGTCCGGGCTTGGTGTGGACCTTTATGGCAATCTGATTGCCCATGGTGCCGCTGGGCAGGAAGATGGCAGCCTCCCGCTGGAAAATCTCCGCCGCCCGCTGCTCCAGCCGGTTGATCGTGGGGTCTTCGCCGTAAACGTCGTCGCCGACCTCGGCTTCGGCCATGGCCCGACGCATCTCCGCCGTAGGACGCGTTACGGTGTCGCTGCGCAGATCAACGATTGCGTGTTGGACCGCGGTTTCAGAGGGCATAGCAATCAGTACTCAGCCGTCAGCACTCAGCCAATACATCCCCGGTGCCGTTGCCGAAACGAAAGTCTAATGAAAAGGGCTGGAGAGGGTCAAAATTGAGGCGTTTAGCGGGCGTTTTTGAGGCCGAGCATCTCGCGTGCACTACTGACAATTCTGCTGCCAGACCGGTCATTTGACATTGTCATCCTGAGCGCCAGCGAAGGACCTGCTTTTACTTCACAACATGCGTGGGGACAGGCGCCCCGCCTGTCCGGGCGGACGCAGTTCGCCTCATTTACTTGCCGAGGGCGGGATTATAGCGGTACGACCGCCAGGAATCTCTGAAACACCTCATTCGACAGCAACCGCCCGCGCTCGCTCAGCCGAAGAATGTTGCCCTCGCGCTCCAGCAGGCCTTCGGCGCAGAGTTGGGCGATTGTGTCTTCCATCTCCGCGGGCAGGCCCAACCGCAGGGCGATTGTCTGCAGGTCCACGCCGCGATTCAAGCGCAGCCCCAGAAAAAATGTCTCCTCCCGTGCCTCCGCCCAGGAAACCGGGGTAATCTTCCGCGGCGCGCCAGCCAGATATTCCTCAAGCGAATCCGAGGTGGAGAAGCGCACCGCCTCCACGTCGGATTGCGAAACGGCGCAGGGACGAGAGCCGCCCTTGTCGCCCGTGCCACTTGCCGGCCCCTGCTCAGAACGCAGCAGTGCGTATGCGTCTGCCGGCGCCTCCAGCATGGAGTGCGCGTCCACGCCGAAGCCCAGGTACGGCTGTCGCGTCCAATACTTCAGATTGTGGCGGGAAGCGGCGCCGGGGCGGGCGAAATTGGAAATCTCGTACTGGGCCACACTCGCCTCATTCAACCGCTGGCAAGCATCCACGTAGAAGTCGGCAATGGCGTCCTCATCGGGCACAAAGTGCGCGTGGTAGCGCGTGCCACCGGCAATCAATTCGCGCCCCAGTCGCGAATCCTCATCCACCTCCAGCATGTACACGCTGACGTGCGGCACGCCGGTGGCGATAACTTCGTCCAGGGAAGTTCCCCAACTGGCCTCCGTCTGGTGCGGCAGCCCGGCAATCAAATCAAGATTCATGTTGGAAATGCCGGCGGCGCGCAGGCGGGCAATGTCGTCCAGCACAGTAGCGCGTTTGTGCTGCCGCCCTACCGCTGCCGCTTCACCATCCACCATGGACTGCACTCCCAGGCTGACGCGGTTCACACCGCAAGAAGCCAGGGTTTCCAGCATGTGCTCATCCAGACTGCCCGGCGCGCATTCAACTGTAATTTCAGCGTTAGGCGCCACCGCGAACCGCTCGCGCAGGCAGGCGAACAGACGCTGCAAGTCTTCGGCCGGCAGCACCGTCGGTGTGCCGCCGCCGAGGTAAACGGAGTCCGCCACCACCTCAAAATGCCCTCCCAGCGCGGCAGTAGTGGCTTGCGCCTGCTTTATCTCCTCGCACACCCGGTCCACGTAGCGGGAAAAGACCGCCCGGGAAAACACCCCTGAGGCGAAGTTGCAGTAGCTGCACTTGGTGCGGCAGAAGGGGACGGAAATGTACAATCCCAACGGCATATCGGCCCAGTACGTTTGATTATCCCATTTCTGGCCCGCGGGAATTGTGCAATACCTAGTAACGGAAGCGCGCCAGCGCACATCTGAGTAAGTCATGGCACGAGCCGTCATCACCGGGATGGGCGTGGTCAGTCCTAACGGAATTGGCCGGGAAGCCTTCTGCCGCGCGCTGCTGGCTGGCAAAAGCGGCGTAGCGCGCATCGCCAGCTTCGACCCCTCCAACCAACCGGTGCAGATCGCGGGGGAGGTGCGCGACTTCAATGAACTAGAGTGGGTGGCGCCGCACGAGCGCAAGCACGTTTCCCGGATCATCCCTCTGTCCCTGGCCGCCTCTACGGAGGCGCTACGCGATGCCCATCTCGACCCCGGGAACATGTCTCTGGAGGAGAAGCGCAATTTTGGCGTAGTGCTGGGCACCGGCGGCGGGGCACAGGAATTCTCCGAAGACCAATACCGGCTGTGGCACAGTGGCCAGGTAAAGCAAGTCAGCATTTTTTGCATTCCCAGCGGCACCATGGGCACGCAATCCAGCGAAATCAGCATGCGCTTCGGATTTCGCGGCATGAGCCACGTGGTCACCAGCGGCTGCACCTCCTCCACTGACGCGCTGGGCTATGCTCTGCGCCACATCCAGGCCGGCGTGCACTCGGCGATCCTGGTGGGCGGGGTGGACGCGCCCATCAAGCCCGGCATCATGAAGGGCTACATGATGCTGCGGGCGCTCACCGCCAAGTGGAACGATGCCCCGGAGCGTGCTTCCCGCCCCTTTTCCGCCGACCGCGACGGCTTTGTGCTGGCCGAAGGCGCCTGGATGTTTGTGCTGGAGGGGTACGAGCATGCCCGTGCGCGCGGCGCCCGCATCTACGCCGAATTGGCGGGCTGGGGCTCTACCTGCGAAGCTTTCCACCGCGTGCGCATGGATGAAAATGCCGAAGAACCGGCCCGCGCCATCAACTTGGCCCTGGAGGAAGCGGGCATTGCCGCTGAAGATGTGCACTACGTCAACCTGCACGGCACCTCTACCCAGCTCAACGACCGGGTGGAGACGCGCGCCCTCAAACTGGTGCTGGGCAAGCACGCGGAGAAGACGCCCATGTCGGCGCTGAAATCGCAAATCGGCCATCCCCAGGGCGCTTCCGGGGCCGCCGGCGTGGCCGCCACCCTGGTCGCCATGGAGCACGGCCGCATCCCGCCCACCATCAACCTGGAGCAGCAAGACCCGGCCTGCGATCTCGATTACGTCCCCGATATGGGCCGCAGCGCCGCCATCGAGCACGCCATCTGCAACTGCGTGGCTTTCGGGTCAAAGAATTCGGCGCTGGTGCTAAGGAAGCTGGCTAGCTGACTGGCTCTTTAACTGTGCTTTCTCGGCATCTCCTAACCGCTTTCTCAGCATCTCTCTGACTAATTTCTCAGCAGCCGGCGGCCACCTGTCCCTGCGTCCAACCCCTACAGGAGTCATTCCGAGGGGCTTCAGCCTCGAGGAATCTCGCGTGCAGCGCCACGCTTTTTCTAGCCGCACGCCAGATGCTTCAGCCCTAAAGGGCCTCAGCATGACGCCGGGCAAGTTGCAGGCCAGCTAGTCAGCTACATAAGCTAGCCAGCTGGGTTTATTGTTTCCATCCTCAGCCCTTCCAAAATCGTCTATTTAGGGTACCCTTTACTTAACCGATGGCCGGCAATATTCACGAAGAAGAGATACTGGGGAAGGCCTACGACAGCCGCCTGATGCGGCGTCTGCTCACCTACCTGCGTCCCTATAAGTGGCAGGTGGGCCTTGTGCTCACCGGCATCCTGTTCAAGGCCGCGGCGGATGTCCTTCAGCCTTTCCTGGTCAAGGTGGCGGTGGACCGCTATCTCGCCCCCACCAAGGCGGCCCAAAGCTGGCTTGGCTCCCGGCTGAGCAACAACGCTCTTACCGGTATCGGCGAGGTCGCTGGCCTCTACGTTGCCAGCCTGGTCTTCAGCTTCCTCCTGGAATACATCGAGACCTACTACATGCAGTGGACCGGGCAGATGGTGATGTTCGATCTGCGCAGCCAGATCTTCCGTCACCTGCAGCACATGCACATCGGCTTCTTCGACAAGAATCCGGTGGGCCGCCTAGTCACCCGCGTCACCACCGACGTGGATGCCCTGAACGAAATGTTCACCGCCGGCGTGGTTTCCATCTTTGAGGACGTCTTTGTGCTCGCCGGCATCGTGGCCATCATGATGAGCATGAACTGGAAGCTGGCGCTCATCACCTTCGCCGTGCTGCCCTTCATTTTCTTCGCCACCATGGT
>DASSQB010000558.1:0-3839 GCA_035702725.1 Terriglobales bacterium
CCGCAGCTCACGGCGCTCAAGTTTCGCGGCCTGATGACCATCCCACCTTTTAGCGATGACCCGCAGCAGGCACGGCCCTATTTCCGGCGTCTGCGCGAGCTGCGCACGCAGATTGCAGCTCGTCACCTCCCTGCCGTGAACCTGGACGTTCTCTCCATGGGTATGTCGCACGACTTCGAGGTGGCAATCGAAGAGGGTTCCACCTGCGTGCGCCTGGGCACAGCGATCTTTGGGGAAAGAGCAAGACATTAACCACAAAGGGCCCGAAGGAAACCAGCAATTGGCAATTAGCATTTCGCCAGCTACGGTGGTCGTCGCTGCACAAGAACGGCACCCTTCCATGCAAGTGTTGCACTGGCTGAATGCTGAGTGCTGACTGCTGAATGCTAAGAAGAATTCCTCCGTGCCTCTGTGTCTCTGTGGTGAAATTGTGTTGTGATTCCCATCCGTGACACCCCCGCCGGCGCCACCCTCGCTGTGAGAGTTCAGCCCCGCGCCCGCAAGAACGCCATTACCGGGGCGGCAGGCGACGCGCTCAAACTGGCGCTCACCGCCCCGCCGGTGGAGGGAAAGGCCAACCAGGCCTGCATCGAGTTCCTGGCGGAATTTTTGAATGTGCCGCGCGCCTCAGTTACGATAGTCGCCGGCCAATCCAGCCGTAACAAGGTGATTCGCGTCGCCGGCCGCACCGCCGCCCAACTCGAAGAGCGGCTCCGCGCCGTCATTGCCTAGCGGGCTGGCCCTGAGGAGAACGCTTTTGAGCCTGTCGCAGCGCTGGTACGAGATTCGCACCGGCTTCACCCGTCCATTCTGGGTCGCCAATATCAGCGAGCTTTTTGAGCGCCTCTCCTACTACGCGGCCTTTGCCTCGCTGGCGCGCTACCTGCACGAAACCCTCCGCTTCCCTGCTGAGCAGGCGGGCAGCCTCGCCGGCCTGTTTGGCGGACTGGTGTGGTTCCTGGCTGCCTTCGGGGGAACGGTGGCCGACCGCATGGGCTTCCGCCGCTCGCTCTCACTGGCCTACCTCATCCTGACCTGCGCTTACTTCCTGCTGGGCTCGCTGGGTGCGCCATGGTTCCAGCCGGTGCGCAATGCTGTGCCGCTGATCGTGGTAGTGGCCTTTGTGCTGGCCCTGCCAGCCCTGGGTATCGCTCTGGTCAAGCCCTGCGTGGTAGGCACAACCGCGCGCACTTCCAAGGACAATGTCCGCTCCATCGGCTATTCAATTTATTACACCCTGGTCAACATTGGCGGGGCGGCGGGTCCGTTTGTGGCCTCTATGGTCCACCGGCACATGAGCGTCAGCAACGTATTTCGCGTGGCTGCGCTGAGCGTTTTCCTGATGTTCTTTGCTGTGCTGTTTCTGTTTCGGGAGCCCCGCCGCCACGACGAAGTGGAAACCACCAGCCTGGGCCAGGCGGCGCGCAACTTCTGGACTGTCATTTCCAATCCCCGCTTCATGCTTTTCCTGCTCATCTTTACTGGGTATTGGATCGTTTACTGGCAGGAGTTCATCATCCTGCCGCTCTACGTGCACGAGTTCGTGGATGCCAAGTTCGACACCGAACTGATGTTGGTAACCGGGCCGCTGACCGTGATCGCGCTGCAGATGGTCGCCAGCTTCTTGACGCAGAAGATCGCGGCGTTCCGCGCGGTGATCATAGGCACTCTGATCTCCGCCTTGGCCTGGCTCATTCTGGCGGCGCACCCCACTCCGGCTTTCGTGATTGTTACGCTCTTCGCTATATCGCTGGGCGAGATCACCCAGGCGCCCCGCTATTACGAATACATCTCCCATCTGGCGCCTTCCGGCCAGCAGGGCACCTATATGGGTTTTGCCTTTCTTCCCATCGGCATTGGCTCGCTGATTGGCGGCTGGTTTGGCGGGCTGCTCTTCCATCAGTTCGGCGAAGTCATGCACCGCCCGGGAGGCATCTGGCTGACCCTGGCGGCCGTGGGCGTGCTTACCGCTGCGCTGCTCTGGATCTACGACCGCGTGGTGCGCGCCTCCCAGTCGCAACCCGTGGCGCAAGTGGCGCCTTCCGCCTAGGCCCCCGACCATGCGCTCTCCCGCCAACCTGGCGAAGCACATCCGCAAGCTGCTGCGCGCCCATGGCTCCGCCGAACATGCCGCCGGCGTGCAGCGCTTCTTCACCGAACCGGTAGCCTCCCATGGCTGGCGCGCCCCTGACTTGCGCAAAGCGGCTGTGCGCATGCGCCGCGCTATCCTCGCTCATGCCGGGCCCGATTACCTGCTGCAGGTGGCCGACAAGCTTTTCCGCGGCCGCGTGATCGAAGAGAAAGCCATGGCTGTACTGCTGCTGGAAAAATCCGTGGCCGAATTTGGTGAGCGCGAGTTTCGCCTGCTCGAAAGCTGGCTGGACCGGGTGAGGAACTGGGACGACCACGATGCCCTGGTACACATGCTGCTCGGACCGATGCTCGTGGCCGACCGGCGCCGCGCTCGCCTCGCGCTGCGCTGGGCAGAGTCACGGAACCGCTGGCGCAGGCGGGCCGCAGCCGTCGTACTGATCCGCGGCGTGCGCCGGGAAATGTTCGAACCCGAGATCCGGCAGGTTGCCAATTCCCTGCTCAAAGATAAAGACCAAATGGTGCAGAAAGGCCTGGGCTGGCTGTTGCGCGAATGGGGCAAGAAGAGCCCCAAGCGGGCCATTCCCTACCTGCTGCGGATTCGGGCCCGCGCGCCTCGCCTGGTGCTGCGCACGGCCTGCGAAACCCTGAGCTCGGCGCAACGCAAAAAAGTCTTGCAACTTTGAACCCCAGCGCCGGTCTTTCGTTCCTGCGGTGAACCGTCACAGCGCAGACGAGGTTCCCGAGGTGGAAATTTATGACACGTGAAGCAAAGCCCCTCCGCAAAACACAGCCTGTGGTGCAAATCCTGTGCGGATTGATGCTTCTAATCCTGGGTTTATTAAACCTGCATCGCAACCTGCTGTTCTCCGGTGCCATCGCGGAGGTAGTTCTAGGCGCGGCCCTCCTGACCACTGGAGCTGTCCTGCAGGGGGTACGGCAAGTTGTGCGTCAGGTGCTGCGAGAAGAGCTAAACCCGCCACCAAAGGAGAAGGTATTAAATCTCGACTGACTCCCGACTCCTGCCGCTTGACTACTGATGTTTCATCCCCGGCATGCCCATGCCCGGCGCGCTTACCCAGAAATATTCCAGGTGCTCGGTAGGAAGCCCGCCCAGGTGGGAGATGCGCCGGTCCGGCAGTAGCGTCTTCAGTTGATCTTCCGACCCTTCGCGCGCCACCAGTAGGTGCTGTCCGGCGGGGATTTCGCCCCGGTTGTAGTTCGAAACCACCGAGTTGCGATAGAACGCCAAGCCATATTCCGTCTCTCGCGTGGCGTTGAAGGTGGCGATGGGCAGAGGCCTGGTCTCCATGGCCGCCAGTTCCTGCGCCACCGGCCGCGCCGACTGCGTGCGGTCCAGGGGCGAACTCCCCAGGCGCAGAATAAGCGCCACGGCCAGAATCACCGGTATCAGAGTGATGAAGCGCAGCACGCGCACGCCGCGCCGCGCCAGCGTAATCAGGATGGCGAGAAACATTAGCGCTGAAACCACGATGGCGATGACCAGCGCCTGCCCGGTCGCTCTCTGCCCTAGAGCGATGTAGGCCACCAGCAGCGCCGGCCCCATCACCCCCCCAGCCATGGCGGCGTGCAGCACCAGCCAGACAGCATGGGCGCGGTTGCCGGCTGCCATCACCCGCTGCAGGTAATCGGCCAGCAGCATGGCGCAGGCCGGCACCGCCGGCAGAATGTAGGCGGGCAGCTTCGATTGCGACGCCGAGAAAAACACCAGCACCACGGTGATCCAG
>DASSQB010000559.1:0-9636 GCA_035702725.1 Terriglobales bacterium
GGCGCAACGCACGCGGGGTCGAGTGGAGGACATGCTTTGCGAGGCAGCCCGGGAGGCGGACACGGGCACGATCGCGGCGGCGAAGTGGGCAAAGAAAGCGAGCACCAGGAAGACCGTACGCTTCAGAATCCACGTTGCGTCTTCCAACTCTTAAAGAAGCACTTTGCGCGTTATACGCCGGAGATGATCGAGCGCTATTGCGGAATTCCGCAGCACGTTTTCCTGAAGGCGGCAGAGGCGTTTGCCAATGCTTCCGGGCCGGAGAAGACGGCGGCCATCTGCTATGCGGTGGGCTGGACACAACACTCCAATGGGGTACAGATCATCCGTGCTGCGGCCATCCTGCAGCTGCTGCTGGGCAACATCGGGCGGCCGGGAGGCGGCATCCTGGCGCTGCGCGGGCATGCTTCCATCCAGGGCTCCACCGACATACCCACGCTCTACGACATTTTGCCGGGCTACTTGCCCATGCCCTACTTCGAGTCGGACTCGCACCGCTTCCAGCAGTATGTGAGCAAGCACAGCAGCAAAGTGGGGCTGTGGGCCAATTTCGACAAGTACATTATCAGCCTGCTCAAGGCGTGGTACGGCGAGGCGGCGCGCAACGACAACAACTGGGGATGTGATTGGCTGCCGCGCGTCACCGGCGACCACTCGCACTTCGGTTACTGGCTGGAGATGATGGACGGCAAAGTGGAAGGGCTGTTCGTCATGGGGCAAAACCCGGCGGTGGGCGCGCCAAACGGCCGCCTGGAGCGCAAGGCACTGGCCAAGCTGAAATGGCTGGTGGTGCGCGACATGGTGGAGACAGAGACGGCCTCCTTCTGGTACGACTCGCCGGAAGTGGAACGTGGGGAACTCAGACCGGAAAAGATCGGCACCGAGATCTTCCTCTTCCCTGCCGCCGGGCAGGCGGAGAAAGACGGCACCTTCACCAACACGCAGCGCATGTTGCAATGGCACAACAAAGCCGTGGACCCGCCGGGAGACGCGCGCAGCGAGACCTGGTTCATGTACCACCTGGGGCGGCGGCTGAAGGCGAAAGCGACCAGGTCGCCGCGGGAGCGGGATGCCGGCCTGCGTGCGCTCACCTGGGATTACTCCACCCACGGCAACCATGCTGAGCCGAACGTGGAGGAGATACTGGCGGAAATCAACGGCTACACGGTGGCAGACCGTAAGCCGGTGGAGAATTTCGACAGCCTGCGCAACGACGGCTCTACTGCCTGCGGCTGCTGGATTTACTCCGGGGTGATGCCGCAACCCGGCGAGAACAAAGCCAATAAGCGCGAACCGAAAGGGTTGCTGGGGCACGGATGGGGCTTCGCCTGGCCTAAGGACACACGCATCATCTACAACCGAGCCTCAGCGCGCCCCGACGGCAGGCCCTGGAGCGAGCGCAAGAAGCTGGTGTGGTGGGATGAGCAGAAGAGCCAGTGGACAGGCACCGACATGCCGGACTTCCCCAAGAGCAAGTCGCCCGGCGATCCCGGGGACATGAAAGGCAAGACGGGGCTGGAGGCATTGCCTGGCGATAAGCCATTCATCCTGCATCCTGATGGGCTGGGGTGGATATGGGTGAGTAGTGGGTTGAAAGACGGGCCGTTGCCCACGCATTACGAGCCGCTGGAATCGCCCCTTCGCAACCCGCTTTATCCGGAACACACGAGCAATCCTCCGGCCAAAAAGAAAGAGCGAGCGGAGAATCCCTACGCGTTCTCGCCCGGCGACGCGCGCTTTCCCTATGTGCTCACCACGTACCGGCTTACCGAGCATCACACGGCGGGCGGGATGACACGCACGCTTTCCCACCTGGCGGAGCTGCAGCCGGAGTTGTTCACCGAGGTTTCTCCAGAGTTGGCGGCGGAGGTCGGCCTGGAGCACGGCGGCTTCGCCACAATTACGACCCCGCGAGGAATCATCCAGGCGCGAGTCATGGTGACCACACGCATGCGGCCAATGTGGGTGGAGGGCCGCACGGTGCACCAGGTTGGTTTGCCCTATCACTGGGGCTACAAAGGCAAGGTGAAGGGCGACGTGACCAACGACCTGCTGGCAATTTCCGAAGAGCCGAACGTGCG
Source organism: Terriglobales bacterium (assembly GCA_035702725.1). GTDB lineage: Bacteria > Acidobacteriota > Terriglobia > Terriglobales > Acidobacteriaceae > JAICWP01. Next base: position 2,082 of record DASSQB010000559.1, read on the forward strand.
CATCATGGAAACCAAAGCTCTGGTGTGCAACATTCAGCCGGGGCGGCGACCGCAAGGCGAGGACGCGCTGGAAGAACTGCAAACACAGATGCGGAGGGTGGCATGAGCGCAAATATTCCTGACTTCTCGCTGCCCGGCCCGGAGCACCGGATCACTGCCTTTCTGACCGACTCGACCCTGTGCATCGGCTGCAAAGCTTGCGAAGTCGCGTGCAAGGAATGGAACGGGGTGGCGGAAGACGGCCTGAACTGGAGTGGCTTCTCCTACGACAACACGGGCGCGGTGGGCGCTTCCACCTGGCGGCACGTGAAATTTGTCGAAGGCGAGCCGCAGCCGGGTTTTGGCGGCGCCGCGGGCGAAGTGAGTTCCTGGAACTTCTCCTCGGATGTGTGCAAGCACTGCGAGCAGGCAGGTTGCCTGGAGGCCTGTCCCACCGGCTCCATCGTGCGCACCGAGTTCGGCGGAGTGTACGTGCAGCCGGACGTGTGCAATGGCTGCTCGTACTGCGTGGTGTCGTGTCCCTTCGGCGTAATTCAAAAGAACGATTCGGACGGTCGGGCTTTCAAGTGCACCTTCTGTTACGACCGGCAAAAAGTGGGGCTGCAGCCGGCGTGCGCCAAGGCCTGCCCGACTGAATCCATCAAGTTCGGAGAGATTGATGAGCTGCGACTGGCGGCCCAGGAGCGGGTCAACGAACTCCACAGCCGTGGCGTGCATGACGCGCAAATTTACGATCCCGTAGACACCAGTGTAGAGGGCATTCACGCCTTCTTTCTCGTGCGCGGTGATCCTAAGACTTACAACCTGCCGCCCCAACCGGAAGTGCCAACCGTGTATCTAAGAGCAGGCTGGCGGGCGGCGGCCCTGGGTTCGGCCGCCCTCTTGGCCGGGTCGCTCGTGGCGTTTCTGGCCAGCCCCAAGGGTGGCCGCAGTCGTCAATCCCGCAGCAGGAGATACCGCTAATGAGGACCGAACCTTTGCGGCAGGAGCCCGTCCCGGAGGGCGCCAGCGAAGCGCGGCTGCTCGAACTGCGGCGGCAAGCCGAAACCCACGGCCGGGTGCAAGGCGCCGGCGTGCGCCCCCCTGGAGCCCCCTTCCCAAAGGCGTCTCCCGAAACCGGCTACTACGGCATTCCGCTGCTGAAAAAACCGCAGTGGAAGTGGGAGGTGCCGCTGTACTTCTTCGTCGGCGGGGCGGCTGGCTCGGCCGCGGTGATTGGCGCCATGGCCAACTGGGTGGGCCACGACCCGGAATTGCGGCGCAATGCGCGACTGGTGGCGGCGGCCGGAGGCATGATTTCTACTGGGCTCCTAGTGGCCGACCTGGGGCGCCCAGCCCGCTTCCTCAACATGCTGCGGGTGTTCAAGAAACAGAGCGCCATGTCGGTGGGAGCGTGGACGCTGGCAGCCTTTAGTAGTTTTTCCGGAGCCACCGCATTTGCCGAACTGGTCAACGAACGTTTCGATTTTGCTCCAGTGCGGGTGGTGGCGCACATATCCGAGGCATTCTCTGCTGCGTTGGGACTTCCCTTCCACAATTACACCGGGGTGCTAATTGGGGCCACGGTCATACCGGTCTGGAATCGGAACATCACGACACTACCCATTCACTTTGGAATATCGGGCTTGAACTCGGCGGTGGCGATTCTGGAACTTCTGGGTCACAACAATACCGCGCTTAACCTGCTGGGGATTGGCGCGTCGGCGTTCGAAACCTACGAAGGCCTGCACCTTGAGCAGCGGCCGGAAGCGGCTCTCGAGCCGTTGAAACACGGTCTGAGTGGGTGGATCACGCGCCTGGGCGGGGTGCTTTCCGGGCCCGCACCCCTGAGCCTGCGGCTGGCGGCGCAAATCAGTGGGTCGCGAAAAATGCGGCGCGCGGCGTGCTGGGCGGCAATCGCCGGCTCCCTGCTAACGCGCTACGGGTGGATGCAAGCGGGCAAAGCGTCGGCGCGGGATTGGCGGCTGCCGCTGGAAGAAGCGCCGGAATCGCGTAGGGAGCGAGAGAAGCAGCAGATGCCTGAGCGAAAGAGGGCGTAGGGTACAGGTTTCAAGGTTTCAAGGTTTCACCTTTCGCGAGCGCCTGCCCAGAGTCTGTCGAAGGGACGCCTGCAATACTTATTCTCCCTGCTGCGCAGCACAATCAGGTCCTTCGCTGCGCTCAGGATGACAACCCCAAAATTTATCGGATCTGGCGCGGGTGGGCTCTAGCGTCGGCCCACGCCGATGTACTGGAAGCCCATCTGCCGTAGGCTGGGGCCGTCGAGCAGGTTCTTGGTATCCACGATGATGGGCTTCTTGAGCAGCCGCTTAATGCGGGCAAAATCGAGGTCGCGAAATTCCGGCCAGCCTGTACCCACCACCAGCGCGTCCACACCTTCAGCCACGGCGTAGGCGGAATCGCAATAGCGCACCGCTTCCAGTTCCGCCTTGGCCTGGGGAATGGCCACCGGATCGTAAGCGCGCACTTTGGCGCCTTTGGAGAGCAGGCTGCGCGCCAGGCACAGTGACGAAGAGCCGGTAACAGAATTGGTGTTGGGCTTGAAGGCCAGGCCCAGCATGCCCACTTCTTTGCCGGCGACAGGATCTACGGCGCGCGCGATTTTGTCCATCAGAGAATCGGCAACGGTGCGGTTGACTTCGCGAGCCGCTTCGAGAATCTTCAGCGAAACATTGTTCTGGCGTGCCAGTTCGGCCAAAGCTTCCAGGTCGCCCTCGGCGAAGGGCCCGGCGAAGACGGACCCGGGCTGCAAGCAGCGCGGGCCAATTTTCTTCTTGTCCAGGCCCATGCCCATGGCCACGTCCACGGCGTCGGCCTTCACTTTTTCGCACAGCCCTGCCAGTTCGTTGATGAAGGAAATTTTTGCCGCCAGAAAAGCGGTGGTGGCCTGGCGCACCAGTTCGGCGCTCTCGAAGCTCATACTCACTACGGGCACGCCGCGCATGACCAATGGGCGATACAACTGCTTCATCGCCTTCACCGCCGCTTCCGAATTCGTCCCCAAAATGATGCGCTCCGGCCAGTTGAAGTCTTCCACGGCGCAGCCATCGGTCAAAAAAGTGGGTTGTGAGATCACCGTGACGCGCAGTTTTTGGTCCTTGAGCTTGCGCTCAATACGGCTGGCCGTGCCCACGGGCACTGGGGTAGCCAGAATCAGCATGGCCTCTTTGGTCATCAGCTTGGCCACGCTCACTGCCAGTTCGTCAATTTCGGCCGGCGAATCCTGGGCCAGGAACAGGAATTGAGCGTTGGGCACCAGCTTCTGCAGGTCGGTGGAATAGACCAGGCGCCCCACCCGTACATTTCGGCGAATCACCTCCTGCAGGTCTTTCTCGTGGAAAGGGATCTCGCCGCGAGCGCGAGCCAGCATGCGCTCGGAATCCTGGTCGCAGCAGAAAACCGGGGTGCCAAAGTCGGACAGGCAGGCAGAAATAACGGTTCCCAGAAAGCCCGAGCCGTACACCCCGATGGGTAGCATCCCCTGCGCGCTCCGATAGTTAGCGTTGCGGGACGGCGGCGGCAACGGCGTTGCGCCGCCTCGCACAGCCCCAACCCTTATGTACCGCCCCGAATGGTCAGTGACAAGGCACGATGGGGACGTGTACTGGCCAAACTTCGGTAACTAAGGTGAGATGGAGAATGCGTTCTGAGATAGCTTGCGGATAGCGAAGACGCTGGTAGCCAGCCTTAGCGCCCGCCTTTGACGGCCAGGCTGCCGCCCAGAGGCACGGGAGCCAGATCTTCCCAGGTGTCGCCCGGCGCCTCGCGCACAAAGGTAAGCTCCTCAATCAGCACGCGTCGGCTGCCCTGGTACTGCGACCAGCGCTGCTGGGCGAATTGAAACGCATCGTTGGCTTGCGTCTCCGTCGCAACTTTCACGATGGTCAGGTGCGGCATGTAGGGCCAGGGTTCCTCGGCGCGCAGGGCGTTGCTGTTGAGCTGATCGTGCAACTCGCGCAGGCGATACGCAGCATGCGCAACGCGGATGAAAACCGTGGGGGTTACGGGGAGAAACGTCTCGACTTCGCCCATAACTACCGCAAACGGGCTGGCCTGGCGGCAGACGCTCTCCACCACTTGGCGGGCTTCTTCTTCCGTGCCCTGCAATAAGCGGGGCGGCAAGACGGTAAGGTGGGCGGGCAGATGGGAGAGTGCGGGATGGAGCTCGCCGCGCAGGCGCTCCACAAATTCCCCCACAGGCGCTTTGACGTAGGCGACCAATGCGTATTGCACAGGCGTCATCGTTGCCACGAATTATACCCCCGGGGGAAAGTTGGGGGCAGTGTCGACGGTGCGAGGCGGGCGCTGCCCATCATTTATAATCGCCCTACAGGACCCCCGTTTCGGCCGCGGTTTCGTCGGGGCGTAGCGCAGCCTGGTAGCGCACCTGCCTTGGGCGCAGGGGGTCGGAGGTTCAAATCCTCTCGCCCCGACCAATTAATTCGGCCGCCTTCTCTCGCAAAAATCCGGAGGTAGCCCTCGTTAGACCGAAGGCGTTGTCAAGGCATAGTTGGGGAATGTCCGGTGTGTCCCCAGGTTTCGTTGAGCAAAATAAAGGAATTCAGGAATCTGAAACCTTCGAGAGTATGAATTTCAGGCGTCATAGCTCACGGCCCTGAAAGTGCAGCACGAAATTAGCCTCCCAATCTGTCGGCTTACCGTCACTTATTGCGGGCGTGAAGTCCCATGTTCTTTACGAGCCTCGAGGCTTTTTTCGGTATTCAGAACAACTTTGATTTTTTCGTTGACGGCGTATCCTTCCTTTATATTATTTGGTCGACTTGCCGGGCTGCTCGAAACTTGTTGTGATCCCGTACCACCAAGAATCGGAGCACAGGTGTCTTAACGAATGGGGTTTTACTTTCGTTGACGAACAGGCATATTGGCCGCGCCACGATAGAGCAAACAATTCGAGTAGAAGCTTAGCAATCGGAGCGGGAGTACGGCTCAAATGAGAATTAAATAATGCATTTGACCATGAACAGGGGTCGGTTTTAAGCCATTGGACGGAGTACCGGGATGCGCAGAACAATTCCAGCAACAATATTGGCACTGTACTCGAGCCAATGACTGCACCTCCCGGAGTTCCCTTCAACACTTACATTCAAAGTCTGACCACCGCTGGCAACAACGCGATTAGCCGAATCGCGCAGGCGGTGGCAGTCGAGCCTTGTAATGGGATCGTAACCTACGACTCCAGCCAGTCTTGCAAGTATTGTGGGACGATCAACTATTCGCCGTATCAATCATGTGGGAATCCGACTCCTATCCCATATTGCCAATGAGGAGATGAGCAATGCGGCTAATGATGTCCTGTCTAGTTTGCGTCACGATGGTATTGTTGTCATGTTCGGCTCGGGCACAAGTGACGATTGATGCTACCGGCCCGACCCACGGCGCATGGAATAATATCAAGGCCGGCCGGAGCGGTGGTACCGGTCGGAAGTTACCGCTGCAAGTCACAATCGCGGTAAATGGTACGCCGTTTAACGCGAGCCACGGACGCACTGTCCTTGACTTCACCCTCACCAATTCTGGAAAGCAGAACATTCGCATCCCTGTATCGCCCAATGCCGACGAACTGAATTCCGTCAAGTCCTTCAGGCAGCTTTGGCTTTACGTGACATCCGATACCAAATATGAGAAGGTGCTGAACGGCGGAGGAGATCCTCACAGTCCGTTTATCAATCTATACGGGAGCGATGCCGTCCCGAGTACCCTGACAACACTGGCGCCGGGCGACTCCATTCGAGTGCGTGCAGAAGTCGCACTTCCGCAGGTCTCAGGTGCAGATTCGGGGAGCACTGCCTTTGTTGCGCATGCGATGATGTATGACAAGACCATAAAAAACATCGCTGGTAAGCCTTTTATGGACAGTCTAGAGATTGGGATGGCGACTTCGCCCCAGTATAGGCTTCAAACCCTCTTGAAACAGTCCCATTGATTGAACGCGCAGGTGGTAAACCTGGGGACAGACGGGACGTTCTCCAGGTTTGCCATTTGCCACGCAACCGAACCAATGCCGGGTGGCCTATCCGATACTTGCGGTGGCTACAGTCTGCTGTTTCGCAAAGGAGAGGAAGGGCAGGATGGGGCAGAGGGATTTTAGACATACGTAGCCAGCCCGGTTGGGCTCTGGACCAAGGTTCGAAAATCGTCCGCCAGGGCCGACCATTCTTCAAAGTCGACCTAACCTGCTGAAATTGCCGGTTCAAAATCAGGGCTCGGAGCGGCAGAGTTCGAAAATCGTCCGCCAGGGCCGACCATTCTTTTCAACGATTGTGAAATCCGGGTGATGTGGCTTACACAAAGGGTTCACCGGAAGGCGGCTGGCCCGGCGTAGACTCCCGCCAAACGCTTCCGACCAATTCCCATTGACTTCCAAGTAGTTAACATACATACTGGTCGGTATGTTAGCCACCCAGGAGGAGAAGCGAAAGCTCCGCAATCCAGAGCGTACCCGGGAACGCTTGCTGCAAGCGGCTTTTCAGGAGGTCCACAGATCAGGCTTCCAGAGCGCGAGCATCGATACCATTCTCGCCGCCACCAACGTCACCAAGGGAGCGCTCTACCACCATTTCGACAGCAAGGAAACCCTGGGATATGCCGTCATCGAGGAGATCATCGCAAAGCTCGTCGGCGACAGGTGGTTGCGTCCTATGCTCGGCAGCGGGCAACCCATCGACATTTTGATCGGCGTTGTCCGGCAGATACCAGTTGGGCCCAAAGACGTTCGAGTCGGTTGTCCACTGCTCAATTTAGCCCAAGAGATGTCTCCGCTGGACGAGCAATTCCGCAAACGACTGCGGAGGATATTTCTTGCCTGGCAGGATGGCGTTGCTACGCTTTTGCGCAAGGGGCAGGCCCAAGGAACAGTTCGCCGCGATCTCAACCCAGACGAGGCTGCCAGCTTTCTGGTCGCGATGGTCGAGGGCTACGTCTCGTTGGCAAAGAATGCGCAGGACGCCAAGGTGTGGGAAGTGGGAATCAGAAATATCGTGGGGTGGCTGCGGTCGCTTCGCGCGCCTGGTCAATCTCGGAAAGGAGTGCGGCGGATGTCGAAGGCACATCTTGTCGGGCAAGGGCAGCGAGTCTGACTAGCGAGCGCGCTTGTTGCGCCCGGGCCTTCTAGAGAGATGCACCCGTCGGATTTCGAAGTGCTGAAGTGGACCTCATTTTGGCCTCAGCAGGGGAGGACATCCTCGCCATACCGCAGTTGTATTCGAGTCTGGGCAAGCGGGCGGCGTTTGAGTTTTCTTTGCCCCAGTCCTGCCCGCTGGAGTTCATCTTCATGAGATCACAAAACACCGTGGGAATGGAACAGAGCGGGAACTTTTGGCTTTCTTGTGACATTAAAGAAGCATGGACGATGTGAAAAATGCCGCAGAACGCTTGCGCGCATTGAGCTGGCGCAACCGACTATGACTAGCGACGAAGCCTTGATGTTGCAATTCCAGGGCGGATCACTCGCAGCATTCGAGGAGCTGTTTGCCCGCTATCGCAAACCACTGTACGGCTTTTTCGGGCGCCGGCTGAACAACCGCGAGCGGGCGGA
>DASSQB010000560.1:0-2706 GCA_035702725.1 Terriglobales bacterium
GGTGTTCGAGCGCCTGGGCCAGCCGCAACTGCCCACAGGCGTGACCCCCACGATGGCGCCGCTGTTCAGTCCCAGCGGCCTGGTTTACCGCTACGTGCTGGAAAGTCCGGACCGCAGCCCGCAGGAGCTGAAGACCTTTGAAGATTGGGTAATCGAGCGCGCCTACAAGTCCGTGCCCGGCGTGGCCGACGATTCCAGTTTGGGCGGCACCACCATGCAATACCAGGTGCTGCTCGACCCGGCGCAGATTTACTCCTACCACCTCACCGTGCCTCAGGTGATGAACGCGCTGGCCGCCAACAACGGCAACACGGGCGGCGGTTTCTACTCTCAGGGAGGCCAGTTCTACTACGTGCGCGGCCTGGGCCTGGTACGCGACACCGCGGATATCGGCGACATCGTGGTGGGCAGCAACAAGGGCGCACCCATTCGCATTAAGGACATCGGACAGGTGGTTATTGGTAATGCTCCCCGCCTGGGCGAGTTCGGGTTTGAGAACAACGATGACGCTGTGGAAGGCGTTATCCTCATGCGCCGCGGTGAGCAGACTCAGACCGTCCTCAAGGGCGTGGAGGCGAAGACCCGGCAGCTCAACCAGCAGATTCTCCCCAAGGACGTAAAGATCCGTCCCTTCTACGACCGTAGCGAGCTGGTGAACCTCACCACCGATACGGTGGAGAGCAACCTGCTGCGCGGCATGCTGCTGGTGCTGATCGTGCTGATTTTTTTCCTGGTCAGCATACGGGCCGCCATCATCGTGGCTCTCACCATCCCGCTGGCGCTGCTGTTTTCTTTCATCGTTCTCCACGCCCACGACGTTTCCGCCAATCTGCTCTCCATTGGCGCCATAGACTTCGGCATCATCATTGACGGCACCGTGGTGATGATGGAGAACATCTACCGCGAACTCGCCTTGCGCGAAGGCCAGCCCATAAACGTGAATGAGGTGATCCTGCTGGCCGCCAAGGATGTAGACCGCCCCATCTTCTATTCCGTCGCCGTCATCATCGCTGGTTACTTGCCCATCTATGCCCTAAGTGGCCCTTCCGGCAAGCTCTTCCACCCCATGGCGGAGACCATGTCGTTCGCCCTCATCGGGGCTCTCATCCTCACTCTGACTCTAACGCCAGTGCTGGCTTCGCTGTGGTTCAAGACCGGAATAAAGGAGCGCGCTAACAAGCCCTATGAGTGGATTAAAGCCAAGTATGCCCGCCAGCTCGATTGGTCCCTCGACCATCCGCGGCTCACGCTGCTGATTGCAGCAGCCATTTTCGGCGCCACCTTGCTGCTCGTGCCCTTCATCGGCGGCGAGTTCATGCCTCACCTCGACGAGGGCGCGCTCTGGGTGCGCGCCACCATGCCGTACACCATTTCTTTCGAGGAGGCCAGCAAGATTGCGCCCCAGATCCGGCAAATCCTCATGTCCTACCCGCAGGTGACGGTGGTGGGTTCTGAGCTGGGACGCCCTGATGATGGCACCGATCCCACCGGCTTCTTCAACTGCGAGTTCTACGTCGGTCTCAAGCCCTATAAAGACCAGGCTTGGCAGACGGGCAGCATCCGCGACAAGCAGCAACTGATCGCCTCCATTGATTCCAAGTTGCGAACCTATCCCGGAATTATTTTCAACTACACGCAGCCGGCGGAGGATGCGGTTGACGAAGCCCTCACCGGTCTGAAGAGTTCGCTCGCCGTTAAGGTGTACGGGTCCGACCTGCAGGTGCTGCAAAAGACCGCGCTCGAGATCAAGAAGACTCTCTCCCAGGTCCCCGGTTTTACCGAGCTGACCGTGGTGCGTGAGCTGGGCCAGCCCAGCCTGCTGGTGGACGTGGACCGCGAGAAAATCGCGCGCTACGGCATCAACGTGGGCGACGTGGAAAACGTGGTGCAGGCGGCGGTGGGCGGGCAGGCGGCCACCCAGGTGATCCAGGGCGAGAAACTCTTCGATCTGGTGGTCCGAATGCAGCCGCAATTCCGCAGCAACGCTCAGCAGATCGGCAATCTGCTGGTGGGCACGCCTGATGGCCAGCAGGTTCCGTTATCAGAGCTTGCCAACATCACCCAAGGCAACGGCGCTTCCTTTATCTATCGCGAGAGTAACTCGCGCTACATCGGCATCCAGTACAGCATCGAAGGCCGCGATCTGGCACGCGCCGTGGAAGATGGACAGGCGGCAGTCAAGAAATCCATCATTTTGCCCGAAGGCTACTGGATGGCCTGGGGCGGGGAATACAGCCAGTATGTGGCTGCCAAGGAGCAGCTCAATGTCATCGGGCCTTTGGCCGTGGTGCTGATCTTCCTCATCCTCTTCGCCCTTTACGGTAACTTCAAGTTTCCCATGTCCATCGCGCTGGGCGTGATCATGACCGAACCCGTGGGCGCGCTGGTTGCGCTCAAATTGACGCACACCCCATTCAGTGTTTCTTCGGTCTTGGGCCTGCTGGCGCTGCTGGGCGTCTCAGTGGAAACTGCCGTCATTCTGGTTTCCTACATCAACAAGCTCCGACTGGAGGGCAAGGATATCCGCACCGCCACCCGCGAGGCCGCCCTGCTGCGGCTCCGCCCCATCATGATGACCGCGCTGGTTGCCGGCCTGGGCTTGCTGCCGGCCGCGCTTTCTACCGGCATTGGCTCCGACACGCAGAAGCCGTTTGCCATTGTCATCGTCACCGGCATGGTCTCCCGCCTGCTGCTCGGCTTTTTCGT
>DASSQB010000561.1:0-2979 GCA_035702725.1 Terriglobales bacterium
GTCATGAACGAGGCTTGGGAGCCGTAGCGGCGTTCTTCAACATGCGCCAGCCAATGTATCCAGAGGCAGCGGCCATAATGGTTGCGAATAGCCACCCCGCAACAAAAATGGCGATGTTCTCAGCGGGATAGAGATAAAGCCATGGGCAGAGACAAGAAGCCGACACCCAAAAGGAACGTACCTATTCTCTGAACGGATGTGAGTGGCCGTCCACCCTTTATCAGTGTCCCTTCAAAATATGCCTGCTTCCGAATAACGTCGGGCGGCAACGTCGCTTGCTGTTGACTCAGGAAGTCAGGAGGCTTTTTGGGGTGACTCAATGCTTTCCCCACATGATACGGCTTCAAAAACCGACAACCAAGCCATTATTGTTGATAAATCCCCTTCACGTTCATTGAGAGTCCGCTCTGCCACCGGAGAGAGGCAAGATTGCAAAAGTATGTGAAAGGCCTGTCCTCGCCAGTTAGTCTGAAAAACACCGAGTGCCCCACCCCCGTGACTCCAGTCACCCCTTTTCGTGATGTTTATCACCGTCTTTCGCCCCTTTAAGCTCGAAACTGGAAGGCGGGGTTGGTGGAGGACTGCCATGCTGCTCGCTTATCGCCTGGTTCGCCTGATCGAAGCGCATTCCGACCAGCTTGCCCGCAACCTGCTGGAAAACGTTAAAGATAGCGACAAAACCAGCGCCTACATCACCCACGTGCCGCAGGAGGAGCTGCGGTCGCGGGTCAGCGAAGTCTACAAAAACCTTGGAGAGTGGCTTCTGGGGAAGACCGAGGCCGACGTGCAGCAGCGCTACGAGGAGATTGGCGCCCGCCGCGCCGCTCAGGGTGTGCCTCTCACGCAGCTGATCTCGGCCCTGGTGCTGACCAAGGATACGCTCTGGGAATATCTCCTGCGCGAGGCGGTTGTTGAGCGTCCCGTGGAAGTTTTTGGCGAGCTGGAGCTGCTGCAGCTTCTCGACCAGTTCTTCGACCGCGCCATCTACTACGCGGCGGTCGGTTATGAGCACGCCACCGCATCTCATGCGGTCGGCGCGCGCCACGGTGCAGCTTGAGTCCGGAGAAACGGTATGGAGTGGATAACTGAATACAAGCGGAAGTTGCGCACGGCGGATGAAGCGGTGCAGGCCGTTACCTCCGACATGCGCGTGTACATCCATCCTGGCTGTGCCGAGCCCGAGGTGCTGGTCAAAGCGCTCATTCAGCGCGGGCCGGTGGTGGAGAACGTCGAAATCGTCCACCTGCTCACCCTGGGCGACGCCGGCTACATCGCCCCGGAAATGGCGGGCCACTTTCGCCATAACGCGTTCTTTATCGGGGGGAATGTGCGGGCAGCGGTCAACGACGGCCGCGCCGACTACACTCCGGTCTTCCTCAGCGAGGTGGAGAGCCTGTTCGAGACTGGCCAGACACCGATTGACGTGGCGCTTATCCAGGTCTCGCCGCCCGACGCTCACGGCTTCTGCAGCTTCGGGGTGGGTGTAGATACCACGCTGACCGCGGCCCGCTGCGCCAACTACGTGATCGCGCAGGTAAACGACCAGATGCCGCGCACTTATGGCGACAGCTTCATCCACGTCAGCCAGATTGACGCTTTGGTCGAGGTTTCCTGCCCGTTGTGCGAGTTGCCTAAGCCGGTGATTACCGAAATGCACCGCGCCATCGCCCGCAACGTGGCCAGCCTTATTGAGGATGGCGCTGTGCTGCAGACCGGAATCGGCGGCATTCCCGATGCCGTCCTGCCTTACCTGATGGACCGGCGCGACCTGGCGATCCACACCGAGCTGGTTTCCGACAACGTGATTCCCCTGATTGAAGCGGGAGTGATCAGCGGCGAGCGCAAGAGCTTTCGTCCGCGCAAGATTATTCTCGGCTTTGTCCTGGGTACGCGCGAGCTGTTTGACTTCGTGGACAACAATCCGATTTTCGAGTTCCATCCTTCCGCCTACACCAACGATCCCTACCGCATCGCCCAGAACGACAATATGGTGGCGGTGAATTCGGCGCTGCAGATTGACCTTACCGGGCAGGTTTGCTCCGATTCCATCGGCCAGTATTTCTACAGCGGCATAGGCGGGCAGGTTGATTTCCTGCGCGGAGCTTCGCGGTCGAAGAATGGAAAAGCCATCATCGCCCTCTCCTCCACCGCCAAGGATGGCGAACTCTCGCGCATTGTGCCCATGCTGAATCCCGGCGCCGGCGTGGTGACCTCGCGCGGGCTCATTCGCTACGTGGCGACGGAATACGGGGTCGCCTACCTGCACGGCAAGTCCATTCGCGAGCGGGCCAAGGCCCTCATCGAAATTGCCCATCCCAAGTTTCGCGCCGAACTTTACGAGTATTGCGAGCGCACCAAGTGGTTGCAGCGCTCGGCCGCTATGGCGGCAACGAGGTGAACATGGCAGCGCGTGGCAAGGTCACGATTGATGTTGAGGAGTGCAAGGGCTGCGGCTTGTGCGTGGATTCCTGCCCGCCCAAGTGCCTGGAACTGGCGCCGGGGCTGAGCGCCTACGGCGTGCACCCGGCGCGCTACACCGGCCAGGACTGCACCGGCTGCGGTATCTGTTTCTACTGCTGCCCTGAGCCCGGCGCCATCACCGTGTACCGGCTGCCCGCTCCCAAGAAGGCGGCGCCACAACCCCCTACGACTCAAACTGGAGGCTCGCATGCGCCAGCTCTCTAAAGGCAACGTGGCCATCATTCAGGGCGCCATCCTGGCCGGTTGCCGCGCCTACTACGGTTACCCCATCACACCCGCCAGCGAAATCGCGGAGGCCGCCGCGCTCTACCTGCCGCAGGTGGGCGGCACCTTTCTGCAGGCGGAAAGCGAAGTCGCCGCCATCAACATGGTGTATGGCGCCGCTTCCGCCGGACAGCGCGTCATGACCGCCTCCTCCGGGCCGGGATTGAGCCTGATGCAGGAGGGAATTTCCTACATTGCCGGTGCTGAGCTCCCTTGCGTGATCGTGGACGTGGT
>DASSQB010000562.1:0-4331 GCA_035702725.1 Terriglobales bacterium
GAAAGGGGAGGCCGGGTGACCATGCGGCCGGTGGGGTCGCCGATCATGCCGGTGAAGTCGCCGATGAGGAAGATGACCGTGTGCCCCAGCAGCTGGAAGTGGCGCAGCTTGTGGATGAGCACGGTGTGGCCCAGGTGCAGGTCGGGAGCGGTGGGGTCGAAGCCGGCTTTCACCCGCAGAGGCTTGCCGGTGGCGAGCGATTTCTCCAGGCGCTCGCGCAGTTCGCCTTCGCGGATGATTTCCACGGCGCCTTTTTGGATGAGCGCCAGCTGGTCGTCAATGGGAGGGAAAGTAGGCATTAGCTCCTAGCTGCCAGCTCCTAGCTGCTAGCTAGAAGCTCGTCTAATTCAGAATAGCAAACCGATGCGGCGACAGCCGACTACAGCTGAGCCAATGACCGACAACTAACCCGCCTACTTCCCCAGCATCGGAAAGTGGCTGGCTGCGCCCATAAAGAACAGCAGGGGCAGGGTGAGCCAGGCGCTGATTTGCGACACCAGAAAGGCCTGCCGGCTCATGCGTTGCGCCTTATCGGGAATGGGCGTGCCCTGCTCGGCGAAGGCCCGCGTCCAGCGGATGATCCGCTTCTGGATGCGCCACACGATGCCCCAGACGTTCAGCAGCAGCATCCAGCCAATGCCGCCGCCAATGCCGATGGCGAGCAACCGGTTGCTCTCCCAGCCATGGTTGTTGAAGTGCACGTACAGGTAGCTGGCGGCAGCCACATCAATGGCCACGAGCAGACCTAACACCAGACCGTTGTTCAGTGGCCCTTTCAGGGGCATGACCAGGCCGTTCTCAATCGCGAAAGCCACGGTCCAGATCAGGAAGAAGCTCCAGATGGCCGTGCCTGGGGAGGTCTGGGCGTTATGGGCGTCGGCGGTGACAATCATCATCCAGTAGGCAATGCCGGCCAGCACCGTGATCAGGGCGCTCCAGCGGAACCACCACAGTGCGCGGCTCATCAGGGCGGGCACTACCTTGGCCCGCGTGCCGGCATCCATCTGTTTCATAACCGGGTTGCTCACCAGGTTGAAGAAATAGAGCAGGCCGATCCAGGTGATGCCGGCCAAAAAATGGATCCAGCGAATAATGATCTGTGCGGTGGCCGGGGAACCCGGAACTACCTGGGCGAGTGCAGCGGGGAGCGGGCTTGCCATTTGTGCCTCCGACAATGTGCGGTCTGCTCGCGGCATTACCGGAGCAGAGGATTGTATAAGCTTCGCCGGTGGCGAGCGAGGTTGAAAACTATGGGCTAAGGCCGTATCGTACATTTGTCCCGTGCGGAGGGGCGTGTTAGTGTGCTTTCCGCCGGGAAAGAAAGATTTGTCGGCGCTCACGACTCCCCTGTTTTTCATCGGGGCGCGGACTGGCGGTTTCGAGCAAAGGAGATCGGCAGATGGAAAGCAAGCCGGCGCAAAACATCCAGGATTCTTTTCTCAATACGGCGCGCAAGGATAAGAGTTCCATTACCCTGTATTTGCTCAGTGGGGTCAAGCTGACGGGCCGCATCCGCTCCTTCGACAAGTATTCGCTGGTGCTGGAAACTGGCAACCAGGAGCAGCTCATCTTCAAGCACGCCATCTCAACGGTGGTAATGCCCAAGACGGCCCACGTGGAGCGACCCGCTGCCGAGGCCAAGCCGGCGCAGCATGCCTCAGCGGATGCGGCCAGGGCGGGCACGAGTTCGGGCACGGAAGGTTAGGAGCAGTACCGTCCTTGCGTTTGTCTGGCAAGCTGAAATCTGGCAAATCCCCGCGTGCGCCCGCCTCCGAAGGCGGCGCTGGCCGCTGGGGGAGGGCGGAGCGCGCCTTTCTGGTGGGGATTGATTACCCTGCGCGGGGGCGCGCCGGTGCGGGCGAGCCTGCCGTGCCGCCGCAGGCGCGAATGGCCCGCAGCACCGCCACCAGCGAGGGAAGCCCGGAGGAGAAGCCCCGCCCGGCGCGCTTCAGCGCCGAGGAATCGCTGGCCGAACTGCGCGAGCTGGCGGCCAGCGCGGGCGCCGAGTTGGCGGGCGAATTTCTGCAGCATCGCGATAAGCCCGATCCCGCCACCCTCATCGGACGGGGCAAGCTGCAGGAAATTTCCGGCGCCGCAGCCTCCGTTTCCGCCGACCTCATCATCTTCGACCACGAGCTGACGCCCTCGCAGCAGCGCAACGTGGAAAACGAAGTTTCGGCGCGTGTAATTGACCGCACCCAGCTGATCCTCGACATCTTTGCCCGCCACGCCCGCACACGTGAAGGCCAGCTACAGGTGGAGCTGGCACAACTGGAATACCTGTTGCCGCGGCTTAGCGGACGAGGCATTGAGATGTCTCAGCTGGGCGGTGGCATTGGCACCCGCGGCCCTGGTGAAACGCAGCTGGAGACCGACCGGCGAAGAATTTATCGGCGCATTCGCCACATCCAGCAGCAACTGGAGCAGGTGCGGCGCAGCCGCGCGCAGCAACGCCAGCGCCGTGAATCCGTGCCTGTGGCCACAGTGGCGCTGGTGGGCTATACGAATGCCGGCAAATCCACGCTGTTCAATGCGCTGACGCGCGCCGGCGTGCTGGAGTCGCCGAAAATGTTCGCCACGCTCGACCCCACCATTCGGCCGGTAACGCTGCCCTCGCGGCGCAAAGTGCTGTTCTCCGACACGGTGGGATTCATCCGCAACTTGCCGCACACGCTGGTTTCGGCGTTTCGGGCCACGCTGGAGGAGGTGCAGCGAGCGGCGCTGGTGCTGCAGGTTTCTGATGCCAGCAGCCCCATTGCTGCCGAGCAGGCGGCACAAGTGGAAGCGGTGCTGCGCGAACTGGATGCGGCCGGCAAGCCTCGGCTGCACGTGGTGAACAAGGTGGACCTGCTGTCCGCGGCCGAGCGCGACGCTCTGCGCGACGATGCCGCCACGGTGCATGTTTCCGCGCTTAAGGGCAGCGGGCTGACCACGCTGCTCGACCGCATTGACCAGATGCTGGTAGAGGATCCCATCAGCCGTGTGCGCCTGAAAGTGCCGCAGAGTGAAGGCAAGCTGCTCTCGGCGTTGGAAGCGCGCTCGCGCATCTTTTCCCGCCAGTACCGGGATGGCGTGGTGGAACTGGAAGCGGATGCGCCGGAATCGT
Organism: Terriglobales bacterium; assembly: GCA_035702725.1. Taxonomy (GTDB): domain Bacteria; phylum Acidobacteriota; class Terriglobia; order Terriglobales; family Acidobacteriaceae; genus JAICWP01. The sequence goes on from DASSQB010000562.1 coordinate 3,107, forward strand.
TGCTACGGCGGCTGAGAGGGTTTGTGGTGGAGTAGACCGGCACTCAGCATTCAGCAATCAGCCGGGAAAGCAATTAGCACGTCACCGACAACCTAGGAGTCATGCTGAGTTGGCTTTAGCCACGAAGCATCTCGCGTGAACCGCGCTGAAGTGTGGCGGGCGAGATCCCTCGGGCCTGAAGGCCACTCGGGATGACGCCCTCCTCCGGAGGGCGCTTCGCGGGCGAGGGCGCCCGCGCCACAAGCTTAGGCTATTGCAGAGCGCAAAGCTCAAGAGGCTAAGTACAAATAGCTAATTGCGAACTGCTCACTGGCCGAATGCTGAATGCTGAGTGCTGACCGCTAGCTCTTCGCGTGCTGGCGGGCCTTGGCAATGAGGTCGAGCACCTGCTGCTTCTGCGAATAGTTAGGATTGGTTTCGAGCAGCCGGTTCCAGGCCTGCACCGCACCGGCCGGGTCCATTTTGCCCTGCCACTTCACCACGCCCATGTTGAAGAGCGTTCCAGGATGCGTGGGGTTGTACTTGAGGGCGCGGTTGAACTCGGCGATGGCACGATCGGCGTTGCCGGTGTACCAGTAGGAAGTGCCGAGGTCGGTACGCACATCGGAATTCTCGGGCCGCACCTTCACCGCTTGTTGGTAATACTTGATGGCATCGGGATAGAGCTTGGAGTCGTAGTACAGGTTTCCGAGCTTCACCAGGGTGTCGAAATCGCGCGGATTCTGCTTCAGCGTGGTGAGCAGCGGCTCTGCCGCCTTCTGTACCATCTGCGACGTTTGCTCCGGGGTGACTTGGGCGGCTCCGGGCGCGCTCAAGCTGGCAGGAATTCCGGGCATGCCTTCGGGCGCCGGGGTCTCGGACGTGGTTGCGGCAGTGGCGGTAGAGGTCACGGGCGCCGAGCCGCGGAACAGGTATCCCAGCACCAGCCCGAAAGCCAGGCAGAAAACCGCCAGGACGTAGGCCTGGGCGGCAGTCCAGGTGGTCAGCGTCTGCGGGCGCGAACGTTCAGCTTCCTTGGCCATGTTCAGTTTCCTTTCCCAATATTGGCGCCGGCAAGCGCCTTTTCAGGCGAACCCAGGTGGAACAGGCGCTGTACCGCAGACGTCATTTGCTCCTGGTCCATTTTCTCTGGGAGCTCCTTGAGCTCGCGGGCCAACGACCCGGCGATGCGTTGGGTGATGCGCGACGTCACCGTGTGCAGGTCTCTGTCTTCATCCTGGCTGAA
>DASSQB010000563.1:0-3384 GCA_035702725.1 Terriglobales bacterium
CCTGCTGCTGGGTCGCGGCCGCTTCTGGCTGATCGGAAATATCATTGCGTCGCCCGGCGCGCCCGGCCCGGCGCGCCGCGTTGCTGTCATTATTCCCGCGCGCAACGAGGCTGGGGTGATCGGGCAGGCTTTGGCCTCCCTGCTCGCGCAGGCAAATGACTCGCTGCACGTTTTCCTGGTTGACGATGCCAGCACAGACGGCACCGCCCAGATTGCCCGTCAGACCGCCACTTCGCTGGGAAAAACCGACTCGCTCATCATTCTCGAAAGCAGGCCGCTGCCGCCCGGCTGGAGCGGCAAACTATGGGCTGTCAACCAGGGCGTGGAGGCGGCGCGCAGCTTTACGCCTGACTTCCTCCTCTTCAGCGACGCGGACATCGTGCATTCTCCGGCCACCATTCCATCCCTTGTTGCCATTGCGGAACGCGGCTACGACCTGGTCTCCTTCATGGTCAAACTGCACTGCCGCAGCCTGGCGGAAAAATTGCTCATCCCCCCATTTGTATTTTTCTTTTTTAAGCTCTATCCGCCGGCCTGGACTCGTTCCGAGCGGCGGGCAACTGCAGGTGCTGCCGGCGGCTGCTTGCTGATTCGTCCGCAAGCGCTGGCTCAGGCCTGCGGAATTGAAGCCATTCATGGCGAAATTATTGACGACTGCGCCTTGGCGCTGGCGGTTAAGCGCAGCGGCGGAAGAGTATGGCTGGGCATGACGGAGGACAGCGTCAGCATTCGGCCGTACGGTTCGTTCTCCGAAATCGGGCGCATGATCTCGCGCACCGCCTTCAATCAGCTGCAGCACTCCGTACTGCTTTTGCTGGGCACCGTCGCCGGCCTAACCCTCACGTACCTGCTCCCGCCAGCGCTGTTGTTCTCGCGTCACACTGTGCCCATCATTCTTGGGGCGGTGGCCTGGGCCATGATGACCGCCACGTTTCTACCCATGGTCCGCTTCTATCGCCTGAATCCGCTGTGGGCGCTCACTTTGCCGCTGGCCGCTTTGTTTTACATGGGCGCTACGGTTTACTCGGCTTTTAAGTTTTGGTCAGGCCGCGGTGGCCAATGGAAGGGAAGAGCCCAAGATCGCCCCGAGATCGCCTGAGATTTGTTGATTTGTAATTCTGAGCGAAACGAGCCGCCTCGCTCGCGAATCGGCTTGCGGAGTCGAAGGATCCCTGCAGCTTTCGCCCCTCACTTACCGCTTCAGGGAGTTCTCTCATCAGAACTCCCTGCGACCGCGCGGCACGTTTAGCCATGCAGCGGTGTTTCGACTCGGGCATGCGCCCTCGCTCAACATGACAAAATTTAGCTTTGTCATCCTGAGCGCAGCGAAGAACCTGCTTTTTACTGACCGCTAGAGAATGGCACATTCCCGCGATAGCAGCTTGATTTACGATGACCCTGTGACCATCGGGAAACGCTCACGTCGCATCGGCCTGGCGCGCGCTCTCTCCAAACTCGGCTATTGCTCGCGCACCCAGGCCTTTGCATTAATTCGCGCTGGGCGGGTCACGCTGAACGGCGCTGTACGCCGCGATCCCGAGAGCCCGGTCAACCTGAAAGGCGATCGCATTCTGGTTGACGGGCAGGCGCTGGCTGCCTCCACGCCGGTCTATCTCATGCTCAATAAGCCGCGCGGCGTGGTCACCACCGCCGCTGACGAAAAGGGCCGCCGCACGGTATACGACTGCGTGCCTGCAGGCCTGCCCTGGCTAGCGCCGGTTGGCCGCCTCGACCAGGCTAGCGAAGGCTTGTTGCTCTTGACCAACGATTCCGAATGGGCGGCTCGCATTACCGCTCCCGAAACTCACCTCGACAAGACCTACCAGGTGCAGATCGGCGCCCTCGCCGATGCTGCGCTGCTCCACGCGCTGCACAAGGGAGTGACCGTGGATGGCGAGCGACTGCAGGTGAAACGCTCGGGCGTCGTGCGCCAGGGCCAGCGCAACACATGGCTGGAAATTGTTTTGGACGAAGGCAAGAACCGCCACATCCGCCGCCTGCTAGCCGCCCTCGAAATAGAGGTGCTGCGCCTGGTGCGCGTGGCTATTGGGCCGCTCCCCCTGGGTGATTTAGCCAAAGGCAGCTCTCGCCAGTTGACCACGACGGAGAAGTACACGCTGGACGACGCTATGCGCTACAAGAAGGTAAGAGTGTCACGCCTGTCATCCTGAGCAAAGCAGACCGACTCGCCTGCGAGTCGGCTTGCGCAGCCGAAGGACCCCTACAACGTCCCACCTCATCGCCGCTTCAGGGAGTTTTCTCATCAGAACTCCCTGGGATCTCGTGGCACCTCTAGCCGCGCAGGGGCGTTTCGGCTCGGGCACGCGCCCTCGCTCAACATGACAGCGTTGAGAAATGCCAAGGAAGGACCAGGGCCATTATGCCACATCAGTTTTTAAGTCTCAAATATGGAACATTCAACCCCGGCTGGCCGAAGTGGCGGCCAGGTTTCCGTTGGCGCCGGCAGCTTCTTCTTCCTCAAACTCAATCTGCAGGGTTCGCGCCGTGGTCTCGATGGGCTCGAGTTCGGGAATCTCCCCCGCGGCCGAGGCCGTCAGCTCATTCAGCTTGCGCGCCGAAACCAGCACCCGCCCTTCCAGCGACCCAATAGCCTTGTTGTAGCACTCCACCGCCTTGTCCAGGCCCTTGCCCGCATCTTCGAAATGCCGCGCCAGGCTGCGCAATCGTTCATGTAACTCCCTGCCCAGGGCGCTGATCTGCTGTGCGCTGCGCGCAATGCGTTCCTGGCCCCAGCCGTACGCGACCGCCTTCAGCAGAGCGATCAACGTGGTGGGCGAGGCTGGAATCACCTTTTCGTACACACCCGATTCAATCAGCGATGGGTCCTGCTCCAGGGCTGCGCTGAAAAAGGTTTCGCCCGGCAGGAACATGACCACGAACTCGGGCGTGTGCTCGAACTGCTCCCAATACTGCTTAGAGCCCAGCTTGACCATGTGGTCGCGGACCTGGCGCGCGTGATCGGCGAGCTTGGCGCGGCGCACGTCCTCATCCTGCGCCTCCATGGCGTCCAGATAAGCCGCCAGCGGCGTCTTGGCGTCCACCACCAGGTTCTTACCCCCGGGCAGCTTGACCACAAGGTCGGGGCGCAGACGGCCCTCCGGCGTAGTCACGGTCGCCTGCTCCTCAAAATCGCAGTAGGGAAGCATGCCCGCAATCTCCACCACGCGGCGCAACTGGATTTCGCCCCAGCGCCCGCGTACCGAGGGCGCGCGCAGCGCCTGTACCAGCTTGCCCGTCTGGTCACGCAGGCTTTCCTGCGTCTCGCGCAGCGACTTCACCTGCTCGCTCAGCTGACCGTAGGCCGTGCCGCGTTCTTTCTCTACCTGGCGAATGTGCGAATCGAACTTCTCCAGCGTATCTTTG
>DASSQB010000564.1:0-2112 GCA_035702725.1 Terriglobales bacterium
CGTCGGAGGCGTGTTTGCTGCCGCCAAGCAGATTTAGCGCACCGTGATCCGGCGGTAGTTGATGTCGGGTAAAGGTTTCAGTCAAGCCCATATGGATGAAGGAGAGTAGCGAGTTCGCACCCGCTGGGTGAAGGGAGGCCATAGAATGCATCGAGATGGCTTCCGAACGTGTTTCCCCCGCCCAACAGCCGTTGGGATTCGACTATGACGAAGGACACGACGAGCAGAACCTGACGGCGCTAGCCGGGATTCCGCTGTTGCTGCAAGCCTTCCGGTCGCTGGATCTACCGCGCAGCGTGGCGCGCCATGTTGCGATCAAGCAGCGGCAGCGGGGCCTGGATGAAGCCAGCTACGTGGAGAGTTTTGTGATCCTCAATGCGGCCGGTGGCGAGTGTCTGGACGATTTCGCGCGCCTGCGCCAGGACGGAGTGCGAAGCCTGATCGGGCATCCGCTGCCGAGCCCGGAGGCAGCGCGGAAGTTTCTGTATCAGTTCCACGACGAGCACCTCATTGAGCAGGCTCAGCAAGGCTTATTGCCGGGCCAGAGCAGCTACATTCCTGAAGAAAACCCTCCCTTGCGGGGCTTGGGCCAAGTCAACACCGATCTGGTGCGAGAACTGGCGCGACGGGGTGAGCCGCAGAAGATCGCCACCATCGATCTGGACAGCACCGTGATCGAGAGCTGGAAGCAGCAAGCCCAGCCCACCTATCAAGGTGGGCGCGGCTACCAGCCCATGCTGGCCGTATGGGCCGAGATGAATCTCCTGGTGGCCGACCAGTTCCGCGATGGCAACGTGCCGGCACAACAGGAGCCTTTGGAAGCGGCGCGGCGAGCCTTCCGGAGTTTGCCGGAGAGCGTGACGGAGTTTTACTTTCGCGGGGATGCGGCCTGTTATGAGAAGAACCTGATCGGTTGGTTGCGGAACCAGGAACGCGACCAGGGACCGCGTGGCCCGCTGGGGTTTGCTATTAGCGTGCGCATGCACCCCTCCTTGAAGCAACACATTCTGCGCCTGCCCGCCTGGTGCTGGAAGCCCTACCGGGAAGATGGCGCAACGGTGAGCGAGTGTGCCGACGTGTTGAACTACTGGCCCGAAGCGGAGGAAGAGAAAGAGTTCGGACCGTTACGTTGGGTGGCGATTCGCATCCGGAAGCGGCAAGGGGATCTGTTTCCAGATGGCTCGGAAGCCAAGCATTTTGCGGTGGTCAGCAATGTGTGGGACTGGGACACCCGGCGGCTTCTGGAGTGGCATCGGGAGAAAGCCGGCACCATCGAAGCCATTCACGACGTGCTGAAGAACGAGTTGGCTGCGGGTGTGCTGCCGTGCGCACGCTTCGGCGCCAATGCGGCTTGGCTGCGGTTGGCGGTGCTCACGCACAACTTGATCACGGCTCTGAAGCGCATGGCGCTGCCCGAAGACTTACTCACCGCTCGGCCCAAGCGCCTCCGCTTTCTGATCTTCAACACGGCGGGCCGCATCTTGCATCACGCCCGCCGCACTCTGTGCCGCATTGCCGCAGTCGGATGGCGGGACTGGCTGCGGCTCATGCCGCTGCCCACAGGCTAAGTCGTCATCCGCCAACCAACTCGTCGCCTCAAGTCCCCGCCACAGCCGGAGGTGTGTCTCCATCCTCGGCCTTGGCCTCACCCCGGTCCCCCCCACCTTATCTCCTAACTGAACCATCTCTACATCGCGCCGTCCAAATCGCTTTCCAGCCTCCGGACGATCGCTGAATCCTGCCGTCTCTCTCCTTAGCGACGGATTACGGGCCGGTGCGGCTCGGCAGCAAGCTATTGGGCATTCCGGGGCGGAGCGTGACCAACTCATTCTGGATCATCTGCCGCAGGTGCGGCTGATCGCTCGCCGCATCCACGACCGGCTGCCGGAGAGCGTCAGCCTGGATGACCTGGTGTCCACTGGGATCGTCGGCCTGATTTCAGCCATCGACAATTTCGATCCGTCGCACAACGTCAAGCTGAAGACCTACGCCGAATATAAGATCCGGGGCGCGATCCTCGACAACCTGCGCGGTCTGGACTGGGCGCCACGACAGCAGCGTAGACGCTCCAAGCAGATCGAAGCCGCGATCTCCGCCGCGGAGCAGCGCCTG
>DASSQB010000565.1:0-2448 GCA_035702725.1 Terriglobales bacterium
GAGCCGCCGAGGAACCTGCCCTACTACTTCCCGGCGGGCGTTTTTCCACCGATTATCTGGCTAAGACCCAGGACTCCCCGCGTGGGTCTTGAGGAGAACCATGCTCGCAGCCCAACCGGAGCGGCGCCGTATGCAGCGCTGCGACCTGCAGGAGCCGGTGACCATCAAGTTCTGGGACCACGGCCCGCGGGAGATTACCGGAACCGTGCTGAATGCCAGCCCGGATGGAGTTTTCCTGGAATGCGAGCGGCAGATTCCTCAATATTCCCCGCTGGAACTGGTGTTCCTTTTTCCTGCCACGTTGCGCTCGCCGGGAGTGCGCTTCCTGTGCCAATGCCGCATTGTGCGCCAAGTGCTGCGCTCGGACGGCGGGCATGGGCTGGCGCTGGCCATCGTGCGCACTGAGAGCGAACGGCTGGCGCGGCGGGAGGTGCAACCCGATTCATTGTGGAGTCCTGATTTTGCTCTTGCCGAACCATGAACCTTCCCTGGGGACGTGCCCGCAAACTTGATGGCGGCGCCGAGCCGCCGCCGGAACGCCGCCGCTGCATGCGCCATCGTGTCCACGCTCCTGCCTTTGCCAGCTTCGATGGAGTGACTGGCGGCATGGTGCTCGACCTGAGCGAGCAGGGCATGTCCATGCAGACAGCGGCGCCGCAGAAGGTCACACGGCCCATCAACCTGCACCTGAACCTGCCCGATCCGGTCACGAACCTGGAAACCACCGGCTTTATCGCCTGGGCGGACGCCTTCGGGCGCGCGGGCGTGCGCTTCTCCGAATTGCCGGAGGAACCCCGGCGGCGGCTCAACCAGTGGCTGGCCACCAATGCCGGCGCTCCCAGCCGCACGGCGCCCAAGCTGGCGGTGGCGGAGCAGGTGGAGAAGCCGGTGCGGCCTCCGGATTTCCACGAGCCCCTGGCCATCAGTTTGGAACCGGAGCCGGCTGGCAGCCAGCGGGGGCCCGAATCCACCACGGCGCAGTATGAATTCGCCTCCCTCGGGCCGGACCTGGATGCCGCGCTGCGCATGATCGTCAAAAAGCTGCGCTCTCTGACCCGCGCTGCCGGCGCCGCCATTGCCCTGGTGCAGAATGGCAAGATGGTTTGCCGCGCTCGTACCGGCCTGATGGCGCCGCCTCTGACCTCGCCCATTGACGTCAACTCTGGTTTTACCGGCGAGTGCCTGCGCAGCGGCAAGCCCCTGCGCTGCGATAACAGCGAAACCGACAGCCGGGTGGACGCCGAAACTTGTCGCCGCCTGGGGTTGCGTTCCATCCTGGCCGCTCCTATCCAGTATGAGCGCGACATCGTGGGCGTAATCGAGGTGTTCTCGGGCGCCGCCTTCGCCTTCGATGAGGGCGACGTCGCCGTGCTGCAGCGCCTGGCCCAGACCGTGCTGCTGGCCATGAGCCAGTCGGCATCGCTCAATGTGTGCTGAGACAGCTCAGCGCAAAGAATTGACGATGGAAGAATGATGATTGACGATTGAAAAGCCCAACGGTTGACCTAGTGGTCTTCATTCGTCAATCTTCAATCATCAATCGTCAATTTTTCCTTGGGCTACGTCTTCTTTGATTTACGCCGCGGCTTAGTGGAGCGCCGGGGCTCCGACTCAGGAAAGACGCGGGCAAAAATCTTATCCACGTTGCGCAGCTGACGCTTCAGGTCGAACGCGCGCTCAATCTGGGCTCGCGGCACCCGTTTCGTGATGTCCTTGTCCTTGAGCACCAGGTCGCGGAAGTTCTTGCCTTCCTGCCAGGCGCGCATGGCGTGGCGCTGCACCATGCGGTAAGCGTCCTCGCGGGAAACGCCGTGCTCTACCAGGTCGAGCAGAAGCTGCCCGCTGAACACCAACCCACCTGAGCTTTCCAGGTTCTGCCGCATGCGTTCCGGATAGACAAACATGGTGTCCACCAGGTTGGTGGTCTTGGCCAGCATGTAATCCAGCAGGGTGGTGGAATCGGGCAGGATGATGCGCTCCACGGAGGAGTGGGAAATATCGCGCTCGTGCCACAGGGCCACGTTCTCGAATGCCGCCTGGGCGTTGGCGCGCACCACCCGCGCCAGGCCACTGATCTGCTCGCAGGTTACGGGGTTGCGTTTGTGGGGCATGGCGGAAGAGCCCTTCTGCTTTTCGCTGAAGTATTCTTCGGCCTCGCGAACCTCTGTCCGCTGCAGGTGGCGGATTTCGGTGGCGATCTTGTCCAGCGTGCAGGCCACCACCGCCAGGGTGGCCACATAGTTGGCGTGCAGGTCGCGCTGAATGACCTGGGAGGTAATGGGCGCCGCCCTCAGCCCCAGGCGGGCGCAGATTTTTTCTTCCAGTTCGGGGCTGAGGTGGGCAAAGTTGCCCACGGCGCCGGAGAACTTGCCCACGCGCATTTCCTCCGCCGCGCGCTGGAAACGCGCCAGGTCGCGCTCGGCCTCGTCGTACCAGTTGGCCAGCTTC
>DASSQB010000566.1:0-4335 GCA_035702725.1 Terriglobales bacterium
TCGCCACGCACATCTTTTAGCGAATCCACCTGGCCGCTAGGCCAGCGAATCTCGAGCAAATCCACCTTCTCTGCCTTGCCCAAGCCGAAGTGCACGCGCAGGTCGCTCTGCGACAAATAACCGCCGCCGCTGCGCACCTCGTCAATTTGCTGATGAGGTGCGGTTTCGTCCGCGGGTTGGGTTACACAGCGCAGCCGTGCCCCAATGCCGCTGCGATTGGACTTCACGCCGATAGTCCGCACTTTGATCCAGTGCGCTTTCCCCGGCGAGTCGCAGCGCAGCAATTGGGGAAGAGAGTTGACGGTGTTCACCACCATATCCACATCACCGTCGTTATCGAAATCACCAAAGGCGCAGCCACGCGCCGGCGCGGGAGTAGTAATGCCCGGGCCTGCGACCAGAGACACGTCCTCGAACTTGCCGTCGCGCAGGTTGCGATACACCAGCTTGCGCTGGGCGTAGCCTTCTTCGGTGGTCAGTTGTTCCACTTCCGGATACACGTGCCCGTTACAGATCAGGATGTCGAGCCAGCCGTCGTTGTCCATGTCGAACCAGCCGCAGCCCCACCCCAGGAAGCGCGTGTTCAGCCCCAGCCCCGCCTGGTAAGTCATGTCTTCGAAGTTGGCCTTGCCCAGGTTGTGATAGAGCGAGTGCGTGTCGCCGGCGAAATTGGTCTTAACGATGTCCAGGTTGCCGTCCAGATCGTAGTCGCCCGCAGAAACGCCCATGCCCGCCTGTGGCTTGCCGTCGGGGCTGAAAGCGCAGCCTGCCAGAATGCCGATGTCCTCAAACTTGCCGTTCTTCTTGTTCTGATAAAGTAAACTGGGGCTGGAATCGTCGGCCACGTAAATGTCGGGCCAGCCGTCATTGTCGAAGTCCGCGGTCAGCACACCCAGGCCATAAGTGCCGTTGGCCTGCAGGATTCCCGATGCTTCCGATACATCAGTAAAGGTCCCGTTGCCATTGTTGTGGTAGAGAATATTCTTGCTGCCGTTCAGGCCCGGCGGCCCGCACGCCACCATCACACCCTTATAGAGACAAGGGCCCGACTCCGGCAGTGGCGCGGTCTTCAAGTCCAAATCAATGTAGTTGGCCACGAACAGATCGAGGTGGCCGTCGCGGTCATAATCAATAAAGGCGCAGCCCGTGCTCCAGCGCTTTCCGTTGCCGCCCACTCCGGCTTTATCGGTCATGTCGGTGAAGGTCCCATCGCCGTTGTTGTGGTAGAGAGCGTTTTTGCCGAAGTAGGTGATGAACAGGTCGTCGTAGCCGTCGTTGTCGTAGTCGCCGATGCAGACGCCCTGCCCCCACCCAGTGTGCGCCAGGCCTGCCTTGGCAGTCACGTCAGTGAATGTGCCGTCGCGATTGTTCTTAAAAAGATGGCAGTGCGGCTCGCTTCCCGCGGGAAATCCCTCCAGGCGCCAGCCGTTGACCAGAAAGATGTCCAGCCAGCCATCGTTGTCGTAATCGTAGAACGCGACGCCGCAGCCCGTGGTTTCCAGCAGGTATTTGTTCTTATGCTCGCCGCCAAAAATTGTTTTGGCGTTCAGCCCCGATTGCTTGGCCACATCCACAAAGCTGATTCCCAGATCGGCGAATTTGGGCGGCGGAGGATATCTGACCGCAGATTTAGCCGGTGCAGCAGGCGAGGCGGCAGCATTCTGTGGCCGCAACATCGCCTTCAGTCGCCGCGGCAAGGCCATGGCCAGCACGCCTTCCAGGGGCAGGACCAGCGCCGACCGGCTCAATGATCGGAGAAATGCGCGCCGCGAAAGAGGCAAAGGCAGGTACCTGACGGGAATTGGCCCGTGTTAGAATTCGCCGTTTATTTCTACATAAATGCCTTCCACCTTGCAACCGCACCGGGCCCTCTTCTTCCGGCAACAGCTATCAGTGAGTCACGGATTGAAACTGGCCTCCATGGCGCTATTACTGTTGTGCAGCGTCGCGGTTGCTGTTGCCTCTACCGCTCCCACCAGCGCTCCTGCCCTCCAACTCTCCCGTCCTGCGCGCCCTTGGGAGTTTTTGCCGGCCGTGGGCCAGCGCGCGGCGCTCTTCGGCAACGAAGCCGGACACCTGGAAGCCTGGGTCTACCCGCTGAAGCTATTTCGCGAGTTTCATCTCACGTTTCAAGTGGGTGGCGAGGCAATACCCGCCGAGTCTCTGGCGCGCACCGTTACGGTGCGGCCGGAGTCTGCCACCATGCTCTACGCCTCCGACACGTTTCAGGTGCAAGAAACGTTGTTCGTTCCCGTGAGAGAACAAGGTGCTGCCATCATCCTTGATATCCAGACCAAACAACCACTTCAGGTGGAAGCCTCCTTCGTCCGCGATTTCACTCTGGAGTGGCCCGCCGCCCTGGGCGCCACCTATATGAACTGGGATCCGGCCCTGCACGCTTTTTCCCTGGGCGAGGAGTCGAAGACATTTGCCGGCCTTGTGGGTTCGCCGGATGCGGTCAGCTTTCGCCAGGAATACGCCACCAACTATTCCGCCTCCAATGTGAGTTCGTTCACCTTGTCCCCAGTGAACAAGGGCGCAACCAGGCAGATCATCGTCATCGCCGGCTCGGTGACGGGAGCCCCTGCCGCCCAGGCCATCTATAAGCACCTCACCGCCGACTACGCCGTGCTGCTGCGTGATTCCGCTGAATACTATCGCCGCCAACTGGCCAATACTGTCAGCCTGCAACTGCCCGATGCGCAGCTACAGCAGGCTTACGATTGGGCGCGCGTCAGCCTGCTCCAGGGCGTTGTGACCAACCCTTATCTTGGCACCGGCCTGGTCGCCGGCTACCGTACCTCTGGCGACAGTCAGCGTCCCGGGTTTGCCTGGTATTTCGGGCGCGATTCCGAGTGGAGTTCCTTCGCCCTTGATGCGGAGGGCGATTTCGCACACGCTCGGCAGGCGCTCGACTTCATCTCCAGGCAGCAGCGCGCCGACGGCAAAATTCCCCACGAGATATCCCAGACTGCCACTTTCGTGGACTGGTTCAACAAATTTCCCTATCCCTGGGCTTCCGCCGATGCCACCCCGTTGTTCATCATCGCCGTGCGTGATTACGTGGAACACAGCGGCGACACCGCCTTCGCCGCTGAAAAGTGGAACAGCCTCTGGAAGGCGTATCAGTTCCTGCATTCCACCTGGGATGTCAACGGATTTGCTCAGAACCTTGGCGTGGGCCACGGCTGGGTGGAAGGCGGCCCCTTGCGTCCGCCGGAGAATGCCGCACCCGCGCCTGCTTCGAACGGCCCGGCGCCGCAGATTATCAAGACCGAGCTCTACCAAAGCGGTCTGGGCATCGAGGCGCTGCGGGCGCTGGCCGATTTGGCCCGCATAACCGGGCACACCGATGTTGTTGGTGAGCTGGAACAGACTGCTCAACGTCAACTGCCCTTGCTAAACCAATCTTTCTGGGACCCACAAAACAAAATCTTCGCATTTGGGCTAGACCCGCGCGACCGCCAGATTGACGTTGCCAGCATCCTGGCCACAGTCCCGATGTGGTTCCATTTGCTGGATGCCAAGAACTCAGAACTGATGATCAACCGCCTCGCCGCTCCCGATTTCGAAGCCGACTGGGGCGCCCGCATCATCTCCGGCCACGATCCCCGCTACGACCCCGGTGGTTATCATTACGGCAGCGTCTGGCCGCTATTTACCGGCTGGGCAAGCGTCGGCGAATACCGCTACCACCGTGCCCTGCCCGCCTATGCCAACCTGCGCGCCAATGCCCTGCTGGCGCTCGGCGGTTCGCTCGGCCACGTGACCGAGGTCCTCTCCGGCGACTATTACCAGGGCCTCTCTGCCGCTTCGCCGCACCAGATCTGGTCGGCCGCCATGGTGGTTAACCCTTTATTGCTCGGAATGATGGGATTGCAGGCCGACGTCCCCCGCCACACTCTGGTCTTTGCTCCTCACGTGCCTGCGGAATGGAATACGTTCCAAATCGAAAACGAGCGCGTGGGGTCTGTCTCGCTGAACTTCGCCTATACCCGTACGGATGACGAAATTACGCTTCAGGTCCGTCGTGCTGGCCCTGGTGACTGCGCTCTGGAATTCTCGCCGGCAGTCAGTCCGCGAGCTCACATAACAGGAGTAGAAATTAACGGCCGTCCCGCGCCTTTCCACGCTGAACCCACCACAGAAGACCAGCACGTGCGGGTGCGCTTTGCCGTCTTTGAAGGCGACAATACCGTGCGCATTCATTTGCGCAACGATTTCTATGTGGATTTCGCGAATTCCCTGCCGCCGCTGGGCGCCCGTTCCGCCGCCTTGAAGGTCATCTCCCAATCCTGGAGTGCAGATCGCAGCGTGCTCACGTTGCAGCTAGCC
>DASSQB010000567.1:0-8206 GCA_035702725.1 Terriglobales bacterium
CCTCGGTAGTGCCCGCCTGGGGCATCATTTTGGGCGTGGTGATGTCTATGAGCGTGGGCCTGGTGTTTGGAATTTATCCAGCGTGGAAAGCCGCCGGGCTCGATCCGGTGGAAGCGCTGCGGTATGAGTAATTGTTCACCACAGGGGTTTCTCACCACAGAGGACACCGAGGGCAGAGAGAAATTGAAGTTTGAAGAATGTGAGGGCAGTTCGATCGTCAGTTATCAACGACCATGGGCAATTCTGCCTCGCTTCAATTAGTTGAAATCCTCTGTGCTCTCCGTGCTCTCTGTGGTGAGTTCGAAGTTTAGGGCCGCGCTTCGTAAACGATGTTGAAGGGCGTTTCCGTGGCGCGGCGGAAGCGGCTGAAGCCGGCCTTAGTCACCACCTCCCGAATGCGGGCTTCGCCGGCCTGGGCTCCCAGGCAGAGGCCGACTTCCTGCGAGCGCGAGCAGGGCGTGCACAGCAGTGTCGAAAACGAGTAGTACACGCGGCCCACGGGATTGAGGTTGTCTTTGAGTTGGTCGTTGGCAAAGGGCTCGACGATCATCCAGGTGCCGTCGTTATTTAACGACTGGCGGACGTGTTTGGCAGCGCCCACGGGATCGCCCATATCGTGCAGACAGTCGAACACAGCGACGAAGTCATAATCTTTGCCCGTGTACTCTTTGGCCTTGGCGACTTCGAATGTGACGCGGTCAGACACGCCTTCGCGCTTGGCGGCCTCGCGCGCCGCCTCAATGGACTTGTCGTGGTAGTCGAAGCCGAAGAAATGTGACTTGGGAAAGGCTTTGGCCATGAGCAGGGTAGAGGCTCCTTTGCCGCAGCCCACGTCGGCGACGCGGCCGCCGGCCTCAAGTTTTTCTTTCACGCCGTGCAGGGAGGGAATCCAGGTGCTGACAAGATTGGCGGCGTAGCCGGGGCGGAAGAACTTTTCGCAGCCGTGAAAGACGCCGTCCTCATGCTCATGCCACCCCATTCCCGCGCCGCTGCGGAAGGACTCCGCGATTCGCGGCACCGCGGCCAGGGAACCCAGCGCCAGCTCAAATGCGCCGGGCAAGTATGCCGGGCTGTCTTCCTTGGCCAGGGTGAAGGCCTGCTCCTCGGTCAGGCTGAACTTTTCGGTTCTGGCGTCGTAGGTGATGTAACCACCGGCCGCCTGCGACGACAGCCACTCGCGCAAATAGCGTTCGTCGGTCTGCGTTTTGGCGGCGAGTTCGGCCGAAGTCATGGGGCCGGAAGCCAAAGCTTTGTACAGGCCAAGCCTCTCTCCGATTACCACCATGCCGGTGTGAACCGCCGCGCCTAAATCGGTTACAAAGCGCCCGATGAAAGCATTCAGTTTTTCCATGTCAATGGCAGGAGCCTGCACTGTAGCCATGAGAATTCTCTCCTTTTAAGAAGTGCCTCGAGAACCCGAGGCTAAGATGAAACGAAAAAGCTGACCACCCCAAGCAGGTCTGGATTTTGCTCCCGGCGGATGTCCGAAGTCAAGCCAGGAGCCTTTTGCGATCAACCACAGCCGGCAGAGATCACGATCGGAGATTGCTCTCGGAAAACCGCCGAGTCGGTAAGAACTCCCTGAGGCAGCGGGGTTATCTGGACTGCGGCAGGGGTCTTTCGACTCGGGCATGCGCCCTCGCTCAAGATGACAGTCGTAAATATGGGCATGCGCCCTCGCTCAAGATGACAGACGATGAGGTGCGCTGCTTTTTACCGGTCCGGCGTCACCCTGAGGGAGCTTCAGCCCCGAAGGGCCTCGCGTGCACTGGCGAGTACGTGGTGGAACGCGCGAGATGCTTCGGCGCTGAAGCGCCTCAGCATGACACCGGCTGAAGGCTGTGTTGTAGCATCGCTGCCGTAACTCGTGCCAGCGCGCGAGTCAGGGTGCTCAGTATCCAGCGCGAGCCAGGGTGCTCGAGATGACAGTCGTAAGTCGACATGGCTGGAGTGGTAAGCTTTCCGATTCAATTTGCAGCAGGAGACGAACCATGGGCAAACGGGTCTGGGCAGTCATGGGTCTGGGTGTATTTTTGGCGGTCGCAGGGTGGGCGCAGAGCGCGCCCTACGACGTGGTGATCCGCAATGGGCACATCATTGATGGCACGGGCTCGCCCTGGTACACGGGCGACGTCGGCATTCGCGATGGGCGCATCGCCGACATCGGCGACCTGGCTTCCGCCCCGGCCAAGCGCGCCATTGATGCGCGCGGCATGGTAGTGGCGCCAGGTTTTATTGACATGCTGGGACAGTCGGAGCTGACCATCCTGGTGGATCCGCACCTGCCGTCGAAAATTTACCAAGGCATTACCACCGAAATTACCGGGGAAGGCGATTCCGTGGGGCCACAAACGGATGCCACGATCCAGGCCGACCGCCTCAGCTACGAGCACTACCACCTCAGTCCCGCCTGGCGGACGCTGGAGCAGTACTTTCAGCGGCTCGAAAAACAAGGCATGGGCATCAATCTGGGCACCTACGTTGGCGCCACTCAAGTACGCCGCGTGGTGCTGGGCGATGCCGACGTGCAGCCCACTCCCGCGCAGTTGGGCCAGATGAAGTCGCTGGTAGACCAGGCCATGCAGCAGGGCGCCATGGGCGTTTCCACTTCGCTGGAGTATGCGCCCGCGCCCTACGCCAGCACGGAGGAGTTGATCGCGCTGGCCACCGAAGCAGCAAAGTTTGGTGGCATTTACGCCACGCACATGCGCAGCGAAGGGGATGCGGAGATGGCATCGCTGGAGGAGGTAATCCGCATCGGCCGCGAGGCGCACATTCCGGTGGAGATCTGGCATTTGAAGACGGCGGGCAAAATGAATTGGGGAAAGATGCCGGAGGTAGTGGCTAAGATTGATGGCGCCCGCGCCAGCGGCGTGGACATTAACGCCGATACCTACGCTTACACGGCATGGTTCAATTCGCTGTCGGCTTTCATCCCGCCGTGGGCGCACGACGGCGGTGACGCCAAGTTGATTGAGCGGCTAAAAGATCCCGCCACCCGGGCCCGCATCCGCCAGGACATGCTGACGCCAAGCAGCAAGTGGGACAACGAATGGGACGAGATTCCCGGGCCGCAAGCAGTGCTGATCGGCGTGGTGCAGAACCCGCAGCTGCTGCCGCTGCAGGGCAAGACGCTGGCGGACGTGGCGAAGCTGTGGAAGGAGGATGCGATTGACGCGCTCTGCGACCTGCTGATCAAGGACAACGCCTTCACCGGCGTAGCCGTGTTCGGCATGTCGGAACCGGACGTGGCGCTGGCGCTGCAGCAGCCCTGGGTTTCCGTGGACAACGATTCTTCCGGCACGGCGCCCACTGGCCTGCTGGGGCAGGAGCATCCGCATCCTCGCGCCTACGCCACGTTTCCGCGCATTCTGCGCAAGTATGTGCGCGAAGAGCACAAGCTGAGCCTGCCGGACGCCATCCGTAAATTCAGCGCCTTGCCGGCGCAGCGCATGCATTTGACCGACCGCGGCGTGCTCAAGCAAGGCATGTGGGCGGATGTGGTGGTGTTTGACCCGGCGAGCATTAGGGATGTGGCGACTTTCGAGAATCCAAACCAGCTTTCGCAGGGAATGGAATACGTGCTGGTCAATGGAGTGCCGGTGATTGATGAGGGCAAGATGACGAAGGCGCTGCCGGGGAAGGTGCTGCGCGGCCCCGGGTATCACCGCTTTTAAAAACCTTGCCACCTACACTTTGGCGGCAAAGGCGTTGTTGTTCTTGGTATCGAGCGGCAAATTTTCGCAGTTCTTGATGGCAGCGGCAATGCCAAAGCGCTGGCCGCTGGGCTGGGGCTCCACGCGGACCACGGTGGCATGGTAACGAACCCGGCGTTTGCCGTAGACAGAGAGTTCTGCCGGCAGCACCATCTCCACCTGAATCATGGTGCCGTGAGCCAGGGATGTGCTGCAATAGACGAACAGGCCGCGCTCGTTGAGGTTAGTAACCTCGGTCTTTTCCCCCGCGGCCGCGATTCCATATGTAACAACGGCAGGTATGCAAACGCGGTGGCGGCTGAGAACCCGTTTTTCGTCGGTGGAACCTGCGATTTCCGGGAACACTTCCTGGAAAATGGCATCGTTGGCATCTTCCACGCTGGGTTCTTGCCCGGTCAGATACTGCGAAAGCGAAAGCAAACGAGCGACAAACTTCTTCCACCCTTTGGGCTCATTAGAAGTCGCCTTGGTCATAAACGCACCTCGATAGCCCTAACGTGGGCGGGAAAGAAAGCCGGCAATGGCATCGCCGCGGTTGTCCTGCAAAAGGCCCAGGACCGAGGCGACGACCACGAATAGAACCCCGCATAACAGAGGGTAGCGAGCTACCCGGGTCTCATTCTCCTGCCACATGCTGAGGAGGGCGGCTTTCATCTTGCTTCCTAAACTGGGAATAAGGCTTTTCCAGATTCCGACAAGAAGCGCTAACCGGCAACATCACTAAAGTAATATTTACCTAAAACGAGCAGGGAACTACCTTGGCACTTGCACAACCTTATATCGCCAAGGAAACTGGCGTCGTTTGGGGAAGGACGTGGAAATGGACAGCGCAGCGATTCTGATGATTTTGTTTGGCTCGGTTATATCCGTTACCACCGCGCTCACTTTCATGGAAGTGCGGCGGATGCGGAAAACCGGCGTTGTAAAATAGTTGAGCTAAACCTTCATTCCGCCAGCGGCGCTGAGGGAGAAGTTCGTCTCCAGACCTCGGCCGCCGCGCGGAAACCGGTCGCCATGGCGCCATGCACGGTGGCGTGGTGGCCCTGGGAATTCGTAGCCTCACCAGCAAAGAACAGGGTATTGGCAAGCGGCGCCGCAAGCAGGCGCTGCGCCTGCTCCGCTCCTCCGGCCGCGACGTAACTGTAGGCGCCGCGGGAAAAGGGATCGGTTTGCCAATCGTGAATATAAGCAGCCTGTAAACGGCTGCTAACGCTCTGGGTGGCTATTCCCAGAATTGCCCCCAGGCGCTTCTACTGCTTTCCCGGTAATAACTGAAGCCGGCTGCCCACAGAACTGCTGGGCTCGCGGACCGGCGCTCCATCCAACCAGCACAGGCGCGTGCGACGGCAGCTTGCTCCACCAGGTGGTTCGGATGCGGGTTGTATGCCGCATCCGAACTCAGGATGACAATCGCAAAGTTTTTCCGCAGCAAAAGCGGTTGGACCCCACAGCGGAAGTGAAGCATCCTCAGCGGCCGGGGGCGGTGGCGGCGGCTCCGCCGCCATATTTCAGGAGCCATTTCAGCTCTTCGCGCACCTTGATTTTGCCGTGCCATGGATTGTTGCCCAGGCTGTGCCCTTCACCGGGAAACAGAAGCAAGGCACAGGGCACTCCCAGGGACTTGAGCGCATGCTCCAGCAGGTACTGCTCGAGGATGCTGACGCGAATATCCTGCGAGCCGCCGACAACGTGTGTGGGCGTGGTCACCTTGTTGATCTGCCACAGCGCGGCTTCCTGGTTGTACATAGACTCGGCCTCCCAGGGGCGGCCGCCAAGGTAGAAGGCGTCGTCGTAGGTGAGGTCGTCATTGCCCCAATTCGCGGCGTGCTCCACCGCGCCCGCTCCGGTCATAGCGGCCTTGAAGAGCGTGGTCTGGGTGATCAGCCAGTTGGTCATGTAGCCGCCGTAGCTGTAGCCGGCGACGGCGAGACGATCGGGATCGGCAGTGCCGTCTTTCACCAGCGCGTCTATGCCTTCCAGGATGTCCTTGCCGGGGCGGGAGACCAGGTGGGGAACGATCTGGCTCATGAACTTATCGCCGTAGCCGCTGGAGCCGCGGTAGTTGGGCTCGAAGACGAGCCAGCCATTGGTGGCGGCCATCCCGGCCCATTGATACCAGTCGGCTTCGAAGTGGTCGCCATCGGCATCGGCGGGACCGCCGTGGATGAGGGTCAGCATGCGAAGATGCTTCTCGCCGAAGTGGCCGGGAGGATAGATGAGCATGCCTTCCACGGGCGAGCCGTCATCGGCGGTCCAGCGGTAGGGCTTGCCTTCCGGCAGGGCACGCTCGGTAAAAAGCTTGTTGAAGGCTGTGATCTGGCGGGCATCGGCCAGCTTGTCTAAACTCTCGGCGAGATAGACCTCGGTGGGCCGTTGCAGCGAGGAATAAACGACAGCCACGCGCGGTGAATGGGTGGCAACGGCCAGCGTGTCATAGGTCCCAGGCCAGCCGGCTTTCTTTTCGAAGCGGCCATTCGCTCCGCGCTCCTCGTAAACCTGCACCTGTGTTCCCAGACGGGCCGGAGCCAGCAGCTCGCCAGAGGAAGTGAGTTCAAAAGGGCTGAGAGGGCCACCGAAATTGGCCGCCCAGCGCGTCGTCTGGGCGCTGGCCACGTCCAGCGAGTAAACGCGCGACTGCAGGTCCTGATACTTGCCCTCGACCGAACCCAGGTCCACGCGGAAGAAAAGCTGACGGCTGTCGGGCGACCAGCGCAGGTGTTCTTCGAGGGCGTTGTTGTGCGTCAACTGGCGCGCGGCCTGTGAGCCAGGGTTAGTCAGATCTACACTGTAAATCTCATACGGCTTCACGCCTTCCACGCGCTCGGAGATGGAGCCGGTGGAGAAGGCCAGCGTGTGCCCGTCGGGCGAGGGAGCGAGGTCGGCGACTCGGTAGTCAGAAGCAGTGAGGGCACGCGCGCCGGGCGTGATGGGCGGCTGCTTCTCTTTCTTCTCCTTGTCTTCGGCAACCTTCGTCCCTTCGGCGGCGTGGTGCGCGAGCGCGTCGTCCAGGCTCAGAGCATAGACGGTGTCGCCGCGTTCCTCTTCCCGGTACTGGACTACATCCTTCCAGTCTTTCTTGTAGGCGTCATCCTGCTCCGGCGACCAGGGAGTGCGAGTCGCGAAATAAAGCGTGCGCGAGTCAGGCGACCAATTGAAGGTGTGCACCGATTCCGTGCCGGAGGTGACGGGAAAGGCTTCGCCGCCATCAGGCGAGATGAGGTAAATCTGCGCAACGTGCTTCTTTTCAGCGCCTCGGCCGGGAGCGTTTTCCTCTTCAGTCTCTGACGAGACCTGGCGGTCGGAGGAGAAGGCGATCCAGCGCCCGTCCGGCGACCAGCGGGGATCGGAGTCGTGCCCGCTTTGGGTCAACTGGATCAGCGACCCCCCGCCCTGGCCGTTGTCGCGATAGAGCCAGAGGTCTTTGCGGAAGGTGTTCTGGTTCCAGTCAGCGCGCTGCGTGCCGATCACTACGGCATGGCCATCTGGGGCAAGCTGGACCGCGGTGATGTCCACTGAATTGAAAAAATCATCCAGGGTAAGTGGCGGTTTTTGCGCGGCAGCAGAGGCCATAACAAACATCAGAAACAGCGCAAGTACAGGGAGGCAGCGTGATTTGGGCATCATGGTTTAGTCCCGGGAAGGGAAGTAGGTATATACACCGCAGGAGCCCGCGGGTGCAACGCGAGCGAACAACCGGCACAGGAACAGTGTGCAACTGTCACACGGGCGGGTGATGCGAATTACGGAAACACCAGGCAGGCGCCAGTAGGCTGAAATCACGGCCAGCGAGACGACGGCGCGGCGTACTGGCAGTGAAGCCAGCGCTTTCATCCCCGCCACCCGCGGGCCCGGAGGAAGAGAATGCTGCAGACGAAGAAATTCGCAGTTGTGGCTCTGATGCTGCTGGTGGGTTTGGGAGCGGCGGCGCAGAAGATCAAGAAAGTACCGGCGCGCTATACCTCGCCGGCTTCCGGCAAGGAGATGTACATTAACCACTGCGCTGCCTGCCATGGAGCGGATGCCAAGGGCGATGGCCCGGCGGCGACGGCGCTGAAGACCTCACCCACTGATCTGACCACGCTGGCCCAGAAAAACGGGGGCAAATTTCCGGCCAACCACGTGTACAGTTCGATCGTTGGCGACTTGAACGTTCCGGCGCACGGCACGGCGGAGATGCCAATGTGGGGCAATGTGTACAGGGGCATGAGCAAGGGGCATGAACCGGAAGTGCAGCAACGGGTCAGCAACCTGACCTCGTACATCGAGTCGCTGCAGGTTAAATAGCCGCGACAAGGACCACCTTCGGGCGCGCCCGGCAAACGCGGCGCGCCCTGGGAAATCAATTCTCCTCAAGGGACCGCTGACGAAGCGAACTCATATGTCAGCGGTAAGAGCGGACATAGCCCTATCCGTTAGTTCAGGGTGTTTCGCACGTCTGGGGATACCTGCGCGTTCCCGCGCCGCCACTCCAGATACAGGAAGTTTTTCGT
>DASSQB010000568.1:0-8722 GCA_035702725.1 Terriglobales bacterium
CCCGTCCCGCTATGGCGCGGGTGCCGTATTAGCTCTGCTTCTGGTGCTCATCGGGCCGCTGCAACCTCAACCCGCCCCCAGCCGGGAGCGCCTTTCAGTGTACGCGCCCCGGGGCAGCTTTACTGTGCCCCTGCAGCTGAACGCAGGGCGGGACTATGTCGGCATCCTGGATGTTCTTGATCCGCTTGGCCAGTTGAGCGCGCGCCAGGACGGGCGCAAGTGGAAGGTGCGCTTCAACGGGACGGAACTGGAATTTCAGGACGGCAAGGCCGGCGTCAAGGTTGGCAACAAACGCCTGGAGCTGCCTTCTGCGTTTTATTTTCAGGACGGTCGCGGCATGGTTCCGCTGGCCGGCATTGTGCCGCTCCTCTCCCCTCTGCTGCGGCAGCCCGTGGAACTGCACGAAAGCTCACGCCGCCTGTTCGTAGGCGGAGTGGCGGTGCGCTTCATCGCTCAATCGGTGCATACGCCCGCGGATTCGGTGGTGCTGACTTTTTCCGCTCCCGTCAATCCCTCTATCGCCACCGAACCCGGCCAGTTGCGCATGACCTTCGCCCGCGAGCCCGTGCTGCATCCCAGCCCCAGCACCATCAGCTTCGAGAACAAGTCCATCCCTTCCATGAGCTACCGCGAGGCCGACGGCGTGGCTGAGTTGACTCTGAGCAGCAGCGTGCCGCTGCTGGCCCGCTTCAGCGCCGACCGCAAAACCATCACCGTGGGTCCGGTGGTTGAAATCGTGGCCCAGGCTAAGCCGCAGTCCGCAACGCCGGCGCCCGCGCCTGCTCCGCTGCCCGCTCCATCTTCTGCTGCGCCCACTCAGCCCCCCTCTGTTCCTCCCGGCCAGCAGCCTGCGCCCGCAACCGCCGCTCCCGTCCCTTCAGCGCCTCCTCCCATCGTGGTGGTGGACGCCAGCCATGGTGGCACCGAGACGGGCGCAGCCCTCAGCGATACGCTGGCGGAAAAAGATGTGACCCTGGGCATCGCCCTGCGCCTGCACAATGACCTGGAGAACCGTGGCGTGCGCGCCATGCTGTTGCGCAACTCCGATACCGCCTTAACGCTGGACCAACGCGCCACTATGGCCAACGTCTCCCGCGCCCGCTTCTATATCACTATCCACGCCGGCAGCCTGGGCACAGGCGTGCGCCTCTATACCGCTTTGCTGCCGCCCATTTCGCCCGCCAGCGGCCCGTTTCTTCCCTGGGATACGGCCCAGGCAACATTTCTTTCCTCCAGCCAGACTTTGTCCGGCGACATCGCCTCCGAGCTGGCGAAGGTAAATGTAGCTACGAAGCAGATGTCCGCACCCTTGCCTCCCTTGAACCACATTGCCGGCGCGGCCGTGGCGGTGGAAGTGGTCCCGCCGGGAACGGACGTGAGCCAACTCAGTTCCCCCGTCTACCAGGAACAGGTGGCTGCCGCCATCGCAGCCGGCATAGCCCGCGCTCAGCAGGGAGCCACGCCATGATTCCCCGCCACCTGAAGATTACCTTTGCCCTGCTGCTTGCCGCTGCCCTGCTGACCGGAGCTTACGTATGGCTCCTGAAGCGCCATGCGCGCCAAGCCCCGCAGACCGCGCAATTGCAGCAACCGGTGGCGCCGCCCAGTGCGGGCGCTCCGCTCACCGTAGCCTTGTACGTGGCTGACGACCAGCAGGGCGCCCTGCGCCGCGAGGACGCCAGCCTCACCTTGCCGTCCGACCCCACGCTGCGTGCGCAGGCGGTGCTGCGCGCTCTGATCGCCCGCTACACACAGAAAGATTCTCCGCATCCTCTGCCCGGCGGCGCCGACGTTAACGACGTATATTTCGTGAATGGCACAGCGGTGGTGGACTTGAACGACGCTTTCGCCAGCGGCCATCGCTCCGGAGTGATGGTCGAGGAGCTTACCGTGCTCTCGTTGGTGCAGACGCTGGCCGCCAACCTGCCCGGAGTCGCCCAGGTGAAGATCCTGGTGAATGGCCAGGAACGCGATACCCTGGCCGGCCACGCCGACCTTGCCGATTTCTACGACGTGGCGGCCGTGAACCGCGTCGTGGGCCAAATGAGTGGAGCCGGTAGTCAGTAGTCAGGAGTCAGCAGTCAGCAGTCAGCAGTCAGCAAAAGCTACCTGCTAGTTACCCTGGAATGCAACAAAACAAGAAGTTCATTCCAGGACTCAAGTTCATATCCTGGCCAGCCGCGGCAGACTTCTAGATGTTTTTGCCGACTCCTGACTACTGACTCCCGACTACTTGTTTAAGATTCGGTTGTGTTCTAATCGAACTCACGATGATTTACCGCTCCGACAACCGCGCTCCTGACCAGATGCGTCCCGTCAACATTGTTCCTGATTTCATCTCCACCGCCGAAGGCTCGGCGCTCATCGAGGTGGGCAACACGCGGGTGATCTGTACGGCTTCGGTGGAAGAAGCGGTGCCGCAATTCCTGCGCAATACGGGCAAGGGCTGGATCACCAGCGAGTATGGCATGTTGCCCCGGTCCACTCTTACCCGCACCCCGCGCGAAGTCACACGCGGGCGCCCGGCGGCCCGCTCGCAGGAAATTCAGCGCCTTATCGGGCGTTCCCTGCGCGCTGTCGCCGACTTGGCGCGCCTGGGCGAGCGCACCATTTGGATTGACTGTGACGTCATCCAGGCCGACGGCGGCACGCGCACCGCCTCCATCACCGGCGCCTTCGTTGCCCTCGGCCTGGCGCTGCAGAAGCTGGTGGAAGCGGGCACGCTCA
The DNA here is from genome assembly GCA_035702725.1 of Terriglobales bacterium. Classification (GTDB taxonomy): domain Bacteria; phylum Acidobacteriota; class Terriglobia; order Terriglobales; family Acidobacteriaceae; genus JAICWP01. Next base: position 2,728 of record DASSQB010000568.1, read on the forward strand.
GCGCCGCCCCCATCCGCGACTTTGTGGCTGCCACCAGCGTGGGCATTGTGGACGGCATCATCATGCTCGACCTGGCCTACGAAGAAGATTCGCGCGCCGAGGTGGACATGAACTTCGTGTTCACCGGCGCCAAGAGGATTGTCGAGATCCAGGCCACTGCCGAGCAGCACCCGTTTGATGACGAGCAGCTCCGCGAAATGATGCAGCTCGCGCGCCGCGGCGTGGAGTCGCTCATCGCCAAGCAGCGCGCCATCCTGAGCGGGCTGCCCCTGCGGCAATAAAGCAGCTGAATAGCTAACCAGCTGGCTAGCTTTACTTTGAGGTGACTAGCCTTCCCTCTCAACAATGTCATGCTGAGCGGAACAGGCTGGTTCGCTTGCGAACCGGCCGGTGCAGTCGAAGCACCCCTGCACCGTTTAACCCTACGCCTGCAGTTTCAGGGAGTTCTCACATCCCTTGTCTCGCAGCTCTTCAGCCCCGCTTCGCATCTGCTTTCATTTAAAATGTAGTGCTGCACTCATCAGGAGGATTTATGAAGCTTACCCCAGGAAAACTACAGGGCATGAAGAACGTTTCCAATGAGCGCGGGGTGATCGCTGCCGCCGCCATGGACCAGCGCGGGTCGCTGAAGAAAGCGCTGGGGGCCAACGCCACGGATAAGGGCCTGGAGGAATTCAAGTCGCTGGTCACCGAGGTGCTGACGCCGCACGCCAGCGCCATCCTGCTCGATCCGGAGTGGGGCCTGCCCGCCTCCAAGCGCCGTGCCAAAAACGCCGGGCTGTTGCTGGCCTACGAGAAAACGGGCTACGACAAAACCGGCCCCGGCCGCCTGCCCGACCTGCTCGACCACTGGTCGGCGCGCCGCCTGAAGGAAGCCGGCGGCGATTGCGTCAAGATTCTCCTCTACTACACCCCCGCCGATCCTAAGGAAATCAACGACCAGAAGCACGCCTGGGTGGAACGCATCGGCGACGAATGCCGCGCCAACGATATTCCCTTCTTCCTCGAGCTGGTGGGCTATGAAGAAGGCGTGGACGAAAAGGGATTCGATTTTTCCAAAAGGAAGCCCGACATCGTGGTCCGCAGCATGGAGGAGTTCACCAAGGACCGCTATGGCGTAGACGTGCTCAAGGTAGAAGTGCCGGTGAACATGAAGTTCGTGGAAGGCGCCAAGGCTTACGCCGGACAGACGGCATACACGAAGAAAGACGCCATGGAGCACTTCCGCCGCGCCGCCAAGGTCAGCACCAAGCCCTTCATTTATCTTTCCGCAGGCGTGAGCAATGCCGAGTTCACCGAATCTCTGGAACTGGCCGCCGAAGCGGGAGTGAAGTTCAATGGCGTGCTCTGCGGCCGCGCCACCTGGAAGGACGGCATCCCGATTTACGCCACCCAGGGCGCCGCCGCCTTCCGCAAATGGCTGGAGAGCGAGGGCGTGAAGAACATCGAGAACGTCAACCAGCGCCTGAAGGCCGCCACCTCCTGGTTTTCCATTTATGGAGTAAAAGAGCCGGCCATGGTGGGGGCCTAGAGAAATTCAGCCATTCAGTTATTTAAGGATTGAGCCATTGGGGCGCGTGCCGCGGCACGCGCCTTTTTTTCGCCGTTTATGCATGTCATCCTGAGCGCAGCGAGCCGATTCGCTTGCGAACCGGTTCGCGGAGTCGAAGGACCTTGCGTTTCCGAGCTATCCAATTTGGAATAATATCTTTCTCCAAAAAAGCTGGCGCTTAAATGTAGAATTCACAGGCTACACAGCCGTGTTGCCGCCCCGCTGCTGAGCATGTTTTCCATCTGTGCCAGATCGCTGCTACTGATTGCTGCCGCCGCTTTGATGGTCATCCCCGCCGCTGCTGACCAGAAAGTCGTGACTCGCCGGACTATTGACGGCGCGCACGCCACCGTCGAAACTGTTTACATTCGCGGCGAGCGCCAGCGCCTGGAATTTCGCGCAGAGAACCTGCCATCTGGCGCGCAAGCGGATGACAACATCGTCATTGAGCAGTTTGACCGCCGGCGCACGCTGCAGCTCAGCCCGCGCTACAAGACCTACTCCTACATGCCGATGGAGACTGCCGTCAAGCCCCGGCCGGTTCAAGAGCCGCCCGCCACGCGCGGCGGCGAGGTGAAGGTGACCATTGATTCCGTGGACACCGGCGAACACAAACAGATCGGCGACTTCACGGCCCGGCACGTACGCTCAACGACGCGCATGGAAGCCAGTCCAGGAGCATGCCAGACCAGCAGCGTGACTGAGGTGGATGGCTGGTACATTGACTTGCGCACCATCCGCCCTCCGGCACACCCCGGTTCAGTCGGCGTCTTGATTGCCGGCCAGTCCGGCTGTCGCGATCGTTTTCGCGTCCAAAGATTGGGAAGCGCGCCCCGGGGATATCCAGTTGAGGAGACATCCCGCCACACCCAGCAGGGTCACACCACGGTGATGAAAACGGAATTGCTCGAGTCTTGCACCGCCCCACTGGATCCCGCCCTGTTCGAGCTGCCCGCAGGCTATCAGCCAGCCTTGCACACCGGCTCGGGATACGATTTCAGCCGAACCGACACTTTGAACCACCGTGCTCAGTACTACTGGGAGCGCGTGGTGTACTCCGTGCGCCGCTGGTTCTGATCCATTTGCCGCAAGCCCCGAAACCTTTCAATCGTATCGCCGGCGCACCTACCGGAGTCTCCGCCCGAATGGCTCCAACACTCTTAGTTTGCCGGGCGCTTCACCTGGCCAGACGGGCCACGCTCCCCACGCTGTGAGTGTTAGCTTTCACCCTGTACCATGCGGCCACGACGAATGCCTACGCAGAGAGGTAATACACCTCCAATTGCCAGCGCGACGGCCAGAACCGCAAAGCCGGACCTGAACGAGTGGGTTCGTGCTGCCTGTAACCCAACTAGCGCCGGCCCGAGAAAGCCTCCCAGCCCGGCCGCGACACAGTTAATGGTGCCGGTAGCCATCGCGGCAGCCGAATCATTGAGAAACGCGGAGGGCATGGCCCAGAAGCTGGGCAAGAACGCCAGGAGGCTGGCTGCGGCAATCGAAAATAGTAATAGAGAGGGCAGGGTTCCCCAATTAGCTGCAGAGAGCACCAGCAGAGCCACCGCGGTCACCCACAGCGGAATGGCGGTATGCCAGCGCCGTTCGGCAGTGCGGTCGGAATGCCATCCGTTCACCTGCATGGCAACAAACCCCAGCAGGTTTGGCAGAGCCACCAATAGAGTTACTTTGAAATCGCTCAGCCTGGACAAGCGCTTCAGCATAGTGGGCAGCCAGAAGGCGATTCCGTATGCGGACCCATTCTGCACGAAGTGCAAAGCGGTCAGGATCAGCACGTCACGGTGGCGGATCGCCTCCCACACGGTGTAAGAACGGACCGACTCTTTGGCACGCTTTTCGCTCTCCAGGCGATCGATGACCCATTGCCGCTCCGCAGCGGGCAACCACTTTGCCTGATGCGGCCAATCCGACAGATAAAACCAGGTCACAACGCCAAAGAACAACGCAGGCAAGCCTTCCACGATGAACAACCACTGCCAGCCGTGCAGCCCAAACCAGTGGACACCCAGCAGCAATCCCGATACTGGTGAACCCACGGCGAAGGCTAAGGGGATGGCGGCCATGAACCCGGCCACTGCCTTGGCCCGATCTTCATAGACGAACCAGTGTGTCAGGTACACGATTATCCCAGGAAAAAAGCCGGCCTCCGCCAGACCCAACAGGAACCGCACTGCGTAGAACTGATGCGGGGTGTGGACGAAGGCCATCATCACGGTGACGAGTCCCCAGGAAATCATGATGCGCGTTATCCAGCGACGCGCACTCCAACGTTCCACGATCATGGTGCCGGGAATTTCCAGGATGATGTAGCCCAGCGAGAAAATCCCTGCCCCTAGCCCAATTACGCGATCATCGAAGCCGAGATCGTGCGGCATCTGCAGGGCCGCAGTGGCGAGATTGTTCCGATCAAGGTACGCAATGACGTAAAGGCACAGCACGTACGGCAGAAGGCGCAACGCAATCCGGCGGCGGGCGCGGCGGGCAACGGGGTCAATAAGACTAATCGCTGGCGCGGCCATTCTTGGTCGGCTACTCGGATTGCACGTAGATTACACTAATTTTGAACGCCTGGAAAAACGTGGGCATCCACCCCTAGCTCCCCTTACAAGCAGCCCGTTTTCTCTTTATTCTGATGACGCTTCAGAGTAGAATTCGCGCACTTTAGGGCCTCAAAAGCGTAGGCCTACGGATTTGAGGTAATTCGGCCGCACGAAATTTGCTCCCTGAATTGGCAGTCGCCTCCTGGCTCCTCTCATGACTCAAGTGCTTGAGCGTGTACTGAACCTGCGGCGCGGAGATTTCAACCGCGCGGGCTTACTGTTCCTCTACCTTTTCCTGGTTATTACCACCTATGTAGCAGGTAGAGTTGCACGCGACGCCTTGTTTCTCGACCAGTTCCGGGCCAGCCAACTTCCGTTTGTGGACATCAGCATTGCCGTGCTGGTGGGATTCGTGGCGGCCGGCTACATGCGGATAGCCCGCAAGCTCAGCCCGCCGACTCTCTTCACCGGCAGCCTGCTGTTCTTTGCCGCCAACAGCTTTGCATTTTGGTACCTCAGCCGCTATTACCACCTGCGCTGGCTCTTTCCGGCTTTCTATATCTGGGTGGGTATTTTTGGCGTGCTTTGTCCTGCGCAAGTCTGGACCCTGGCAAATTATGTCCTGACAACACGGGAAGCCAAGCGGCTCTTCGGGGTGATCGGCGCCGGCGGGATCGTGGGCGGTATCTTCGGGGGTTATGTGTGCAAATCGCTCCCCAAAATCGCCGGCACAGAGAGCCTTCTCCTGCTCATAGCGATACTCTTAGCGGCGGCCGCGGTTCCGGTGCTCATTTTGGCTCGACGCCATGGCTCAAGCCCCGCGAGCGGGACAGCTAAGCCTTCTTCTGAAGAAGAATCCATTTCCAGCGTGTTCCAAAGCATTAACTTAATCTGGCGCTCCAAATATCTGCGCGCCATTGCCCTGCTCGTTCTGCTCTCTTCCTACGCCACTACGATGACCGGATGGCAATTCAAAGCCATCGCTAAACACTTCCTGGGAAACAAGGACGCGCTGGCGCAATTCTTTGGGTCCTTTTACTTTTACGCCGGCATTCTGTGCCTGTTAATCCAGTTGTTGCTGACCGGCCGGCTATTACGGCGCTTCGGCATCGGCTTGGGCTTAGTGGCAGTGCCGATCGCGCTCATCGCCAGTTCGTTCGGAGTTCTGATCTGGGGCACTCTAGCTGCCGTTTTCGTATTGAAGGGCAGCGACCAGGTTCTACGCTACTCCCTGGACAGATCAACCGTGGAACTCCTTTACCTGCCCGTGACCCCTAAGGTCAAGTTCCAAGTCAAGCCTTTCATCGATACGGTGATCTGGCGTTCGGGAGATGGGTTGTCGGGACTGTTGGTGCTGTTCTTCGCCACTTATCTTCATCTTAAGGCGCCCCAGCTGAGTTGGGTGAGCCTGGTTCTGCTCGCAGGCTGGCTCGGGGCGGCCCTCGTCGCACGGAAGGAGTACATCGCCACTCTGCGCGAGAGTGTGTATCAGCATCGGCTCGACACGGAACGGACCTCGGCTCCGGTTTTGGACCGCTCGACCGCCGAGATCTTTGCTTCCGGGTTAAAGGCTACAGACCCGAAGGAAGTGCTTTATGCTCTGAGCCTGTTTGATACTGAACAACAAAAAGAGTCTCACCCGGTTATTCGTGACCTGCTTAACCATCCAGCCCCCGAGGTGAAGCAGAAAGCCATCGAGATGCTGGCCAAGATTGGTGACAAAGCGGTGGTGCCGCGGATTCAGGAACTGTTGCACGACCCTCACCTGGGCGTTCGCACCGAGGCCCTGCTGTACCTGGCCCACTTCTCTCACGTTGACCCTTTGGATCACATCCAGGAGTTGGGTGATTTCCCTGACTTCTCCATGCGCTCGGCTGTCGCGGCATTT
>DASSQB010000569.1:0-2430 GCA_035702725.1 Terriglobales bacterium
GGCAGCGGGCGCAGCGCTCTGGCACTGCCGTGCGCGGAATCTTCCCCACGAACCCGCGCGCCTTGCTCATGGAGGCTTCCGGATCGGTGGCGTTGCGGTCACCGCCGTGGCAATCCGCGCAACTGAACCCGAAGCGGGCATGAATATCGTTGGTGAAATTCTTGGCGGGCGTTTGCAGATTCCCTTCCAGCACCAGGTGGCATTCAACGCAGGTGTCGGCCGCCGCCAGCGTTGCCGCGAACCATAGCCCTGCCAGAACGCTTCTCATCGCCAGTACCCCAGTGCGGAGAAAGTGGCCAAGTAGGCGAGCAGCGCGACGCCCGCTCCGGTGACCCAGCGCGTACGCTCCATGCCGTTCCGGTCCACTGCCCAAAAGGGAAGAGCCACCCACCACAGCGCCAGCAGCCCGAACCCGAACAGGCCTACCAGCTCTCCTTCAATAACCCACACGTGGCTGGGAATCAGCTTGAGAGTGTAGAAGGGCGCGAGAAAATACCACTCCGGCCGGATGCCCGCCGGCGCCGGAGCAAACGGGTCGGCTTTGACGCCCAGCTCCCAAGGAAAAATGGCCGCAAGGCACCCCAGCACGCCCAGCGCCGCGTACCAGGCCATCAATTCCCGCAGGAAGAAATTAGGGAAGAACGGCATCTGGGGCAGCGGCAGCCCCTTCCGGCGGTACTCTTCTTTCGCCCATCGCGGAGTGCTCATGCCGTGCTTCTGCACCAGCGCCAGGTGCACCAGCAGCAGCATGGTGGTGATCCCCGGCAGAACCGCCACATGAAAACCGAAAAAGCGCGTCAGCGTGCCGCCGCCGATGTCGTTGCCGCCGCGCAGGAAGCGCGCCACGTGGTGTCCCACCAGAGGCACCGCTGCCGCCATGTCCGTCCCCACTTTGGTCGCGAAGTACGAAACCGTGTTCCAAGGCAGCAGATAACCGCTGAACCCGAATGCCAGCGCCAGGCCCAGCAGCGCGATCCCGCTCAGCCACGTCAGCTCGCGCGGCTTGCGGAACGCCCGCAGAAACGCCACGCTGAACATGTGAATGAACGCCGCCAGGATCATCAGGTTGGCCGACCAGCTGTGAATCGACCGGATCAGCCACCCGAACTCGACGCGCGTCATGATGAACTGCACGCTCTCGTAGGCTTCGTTGGGAGACGGCCGGTAGTAGAGCAGGAGCAGCGTGCCGGTCAGCACCTGGATGACAAAAAGAAAGAGGGTGATCCCGCCGAAGTAGTACCACATCGTGCCGGCGTGCACCGGCACTGTCTTGTGCGCCAGGAATTCGCGTATGGAGGCTAAACCGAGCCTCTCTTCGAGCCACGTGCCGCCCCTCGGCGGCCCGGTGACAGTCGCCATTTTCGCCTTTCAGGCTCTCCGGGAGATCACTACTTCATCCCCCCGAACGTGAACCGCGTATTCGTCGAGCGGCTTCGGTGGGGGGCCCGACACCACTTGTCCGTTCAAGTTGTACAGCCCGTTATGACACGCGCACCAGATCTGGTGGCTCGAGTCTTTGTACTGCACGGTGCAATTCAAGTGCGTGCAAACCGCCGAAAACGCGCGCCACTCGGTCTCCGTCGCGCGCACCAGCAGCACCGGCAGGCTGCCGAACTTCACGATCTTCCCGCTATTGGGCTTGAGATCCTGGACCTTGCCCGCCGATGCCTCGTTCACCGCAGCTTCCGGAATGTCCGGGGGATACATGAATTTGATGGCCGGATAGAGGAAGGAGACGACGGAAGCGGAGATCCCGCCGCCAAGCAGCCAGCGCAACAGGTTGCGGCGTGGTTCCATGATCGGTCAGGGCTTATTGCAACGCAGGTGCCAAAAGCTCTTACATAGTAGCCCAAACAGCAAATATTCTCTTGTGACGCTTGGAATAAGTGTATCTCCCCCGCAGAGAGAGGGATATGCCCCAAGAAATTGAGGATTTCGACCCAATGCGTCTAATCGCTCAGGCAGCCTTCCAGCGGATTCCCTCCACTGTATCGCCGTCGTTGCGCGGGCCTACAAGCAAAACGCTCAGTTCCGGGGGCACGCGGTCCGAGGCGACGCGGAACACCAGCAGGTTTTCGCCGGAGCGCAGCTCCACTGGTTTCTGGAACTGGCCGATGCGGTACCGCGTGAGGTTCTCTTCCACCATGACGGTTTCGCCGTTCAGTTGCGCATTTACACGACCGCGCGCGCCCACCCACAAATAAGCCTTGCGGTGGCCTTCGGCGATGACCTGCACGGCAGCGGCGTAAGAGGACCCCGGAACGTGGCTCTCGCCCGCCCACTTGGCGAAGTGCAGGGAATCGGTGGGCGAGGTATAGCAACTCCACGAGGCCAGGGGCGCCCGCGCATCGGCAGTGAGCCACCAGTCGCGGTTTCCCCGGCCGTACCAGTTCTTGGGTTTAGCCCACGATTTTCGCAACGGCGCGGGAT
>DASSQB010000570.1:0-5614 GCA_035702725.1 Terriglobales bacterium
TGAAGAAAAATTTCCGTATGAGGAGCGGAGAGCGCAAGTCATGACGCCAAAAAAGGAAAACACACTCAACCCGGCGGAGACGCCCAAGAGCGGCATCCGCATCAGCTTTCACGAAGAGGCCAAGAACGACGCCAACATCAAAGTCATCGGCGTGGGCGGCGGCGGGACCAACGCCGTCAATCGCATGATTGACGCCGGGGTGGAAGGCGTGGAGTTCATCGTGGCTAACACCGACCTGCAGGCGCTGCGTCTCTCGCGCGCACCGGTCAAAATTCAGCTCGGTGTCAAGCTCACCAACGGACTGGGTGCGGGCGCCAACCCGGAAGTGGGGCGCAAGGCGGCGCTGGAAGATTCCGACAAAATCATCGAGGCACTGGAGGGTGCGGACATGGTGTTTGTCACCGCCGGCATGGGCGGCGGCACCGGCACCGGCGCAGCTCCCATCATCGCCTCACTGGCCAGCGAAATGGGCGCGCTCACCGTGGGCGTGGTCACCAAGCCCTTCGGCTTCGAAGGCAAGCGGCGCATGATGCAGGCTTCGAACGGCCTCTCCGAGTTGATTGACTCGGTGGACACCACCATTGTCATCCCCAACGAAAAACTGCTGGCGGTGGCGGAGAATGCCGGCTTCTTCGAGTCATTCAAAGTAGCCGACGACATTCTGCGCCAGGCGGTGCAGGGCATCTCCGACATCATCACCATCCCTGGCATCATCAACCGCGATTTTGCCGACGTGAAGGCCATCATGGCCGGCATGGGCTATGCGGTGATGGGCACGGCCACCGCCACCGGCGAGCGGCGGGCCACGGAGGCGGCGCAGCGGGCGATTGCTTCGCCGCTCCTGGAAGCAGGGGCGATTGACGGTGCGCGCGGCATCCTGATCAACATCACCGGCTCCAGTTCGCTGAAGCTGAGCGAAGTGAACGAGGCCTCCAGCATCATCCAGAGTGCCGCCCACGAAGATGCCAACATCATCTTCGGCGCCGTGCTGGATGAGAAGGCGAAGGATTCGGTGAAGATCACGGTGATCGCCACCGGCTTCAAGAGCGACGCGCCGCAGCGGCGCGAGCGCGGCATCTCGTCGTCGGCCCAGGCCATTTCGCGGCAGCGCGTGACCTCAGGATTCAACATGCCTGATGCACCCCCGCCGGTGGTTAACCATGTGGAGGAAGAACCGCCGCGGGCGGCCATGCCGGCGCCAGCTCCGGTGGTGCCTACGTTCGAGCACGACGATCTCGACGTGCCCACGTTTATTCGGAAGCGGACAGAAGTGAACTAAATGGGTCCATCAGAGCACCGGGCTTCGGCTCTTGGACAAAGCTGAAGCCTGGTGCTTAATCTGCGAGAGTTGCTAGCAGCGCCGCCCCTCCGGGGCTCAGGCGTTTTTGAGGCACAGCTTACCCAGGATTTCCATCCTGGGCTTTATTATCCAGCCTCTGCAGGGGCGGGTTTTCCGGCCGGCCGTCAGCAGCGAGGCGTTACTGATCAGCCCTCTGTTTGTGTCACCTCGGAACCCTCTCTTTAGCAAGAACCGTTGCCTTTCGCTGCATGAGTGCCGGAGGCGCGGAATAGTAGAGACCAGGACGGAAGTCCTGGGAATGCTTTCAGCAGAAGATCTGAGCCCCTGCGGGGCGACACAGAACCTCTGCACGAAGGAAGAACTGCTAATTCCTGTCACCCGGTAACCAACTCTGTCACATTACTGACCGCCACGGTCACAAGTGCAAAATTTTGCAGCCTTCCTGGTGTCTGGTAGGGCCGAAGGACCCCCGGCTACTCCTCACCCTGTTAACACAGAAGTACAGTATCGAGAAAGTAAATCAACGGGCCATTACCGAAGGCATCTGCACTTCAGTACCTCCATCCTAAGTAGCTGGAGTGGTGTGACTTATTTCGCGAACGCCGACGTCACGAATAGAGAAGTTTTTCCATTGCGCACCGCCAGCAACTCTCATACTATCTAAGCGTTAGTAGTAGAAGGCCACCAGCGGTTCAGAGTGGCAGGTATCGTGCACGTAACGGTGTTGGCAACGGCCCCGGGGATGGTCAGGGAGTGATGAAAAAAAATTCAACAGTCGCCCAAATCGCCCTTCTGGTTCTGGCGTTTCTTGCCCTTGAGATGACCGCCCTGGCGGCGACCATCAACACGCGCCGCACTACGCGCACCCGGTCCCGGCACAGAATCACCGAAAGCGCCCGCGCTCGGCGGCAAATGAGGAGTCTGCGCCGCAGCCGCACTACCTATGTGCGCCATGGACGGCGTTACCGTTACGCGCGCCGCCATCGCTCTTATGAGCGCTTCTATACCAGTTCCTTTAGCGATGTTTTGACCGACGGCGACATAACCGCTGGCGAGGACCCGGTGGTTCGCGCGGCGGCGATGGATGCCCTGGGCAACATGAACGGCACGGTGGTGGCCATCGAGCCCACCAGCGGCCGCATTCTGGCCATGGTCAATCAGAAGCTGGCTCTTTCCAGCGGCGCCCAGCCTTGCTCCACCATCAAGCTGTCGGTAGCGCTGGCCGCGCTGCAGGAAGGCGTGATTGACAAGGACACTAAGATCCGCCTGGGCCGCCGCTTCCGCATGAACCTGACGCAGGCGCTGGCGCACTCCAACAACGCTTACTTCGAAGCCGTGGGCCGGCAACTGGGGTTTGAAAAAGTCGCCTATTACGCGCACCAGTTTGGCTTGGGTGAGCTGGCCGGTTACAACATTCCCGGCGAGCAGTTGGGTGAATATCCTGACCACGTGATTCCCGCCAAGGACGGCGGCGTGGGCAAAATGTGCTCTTTCGGCGAAGGCGTGTCTATGACCCCTCTGCAGCTGGGGGCAATGGTTTCGGCGATTGCCAATGGCGGAACGCTCTACTACCTGCAGCATCCGACCACACCGGATGAAGTGGCCAACTTCCAGCCGCGGGTAAAGCGCCAGCTGAACATCGCGCCGCTGATCCCGGAAATTTCCGACGGCATGGCGGGAGCGGTGGAGTACGGTACCGCCCGCAGCGTGCGTGTGAACTTCAACGAGGAAGAGATCCTGGGAAAGACCGGCACCTGCTCCAAGGATGGCACCCGCTTCGGCTGGTTCGCTTCGTATGCCAACACCAATGTGGGACGCATTGTGGTGGTGGTATTCCTGCAGGGTGGGCGGCCCACTTTCGGGCCCAAAGCGGCGGAGATTGCCGGTCACATGTATCGGAATCTCTACGATCACAGCTTCTTCATGGTGAAGAACCCGGGCGTGCCTGAGGCCACCTCCAGCGTGCAACCGACGGGCGCGCCGCAGTAAGACAGCTCTCAGCTTCGTCTCTCAGCTAGGCCTCCGCAAGGGGGCCTTTGTTATTCAAGGCTCGTGTGGGGACGGGGCTTTGCCCCGTCCATGGGCGGAGCGAAGCTCCGCCCCTACACTGACCACTGAGAGCTGACAACCGGTTTTTAAAACCCCATGATGTTGTAGCCGCAATCCACGTAGATGGTTTCGCCGGTGATGCCGGAGCTGGCGTCGGAGGCGAGGAACACGCCGGTGGCGCCCACCTCGTTGACGTCAACGTTGCGCTGCAGGGGGGCGCGCTCGGAGTGGGCTTTCAGCATGTCGCCCAGCCCGGAGATGCCGCGCGCGGCCAGGGTTTTGATGGGTCCGGCGGAAATGGCATTCACCCGGATGCGGCGCTTGCCCAGATCGGCGGCCAGGTAGCGCACCGTGGCCTCCAGCGCGGCCTTGGCCACGCCCATCACGTTGTAGTGGGGCACCACTTTCTCGGCCCCGTAATAAGTCATGGTGATGATGCTGCCGCCGTCCTCCATCAGTGGAGCTGCAGCGCGCGCCAGAGCGATGAGCGAATAGACGCTGACGTCATGAGCGATGCGAAAGCCTTCGCGCGTGGTATTGACGAACTCGCCCTTCAGTTCCTCGCCGGGAGCGTAGGCGATGCTGTGCACCAGCGCGTGCAGCTTGCCATAGCGGGCGCGCAGTTCGGAAAACAGTCGCTCCACCTCCTGGTCCTGACTGACATCACAGCGGAACGCTTCCGCCCCCGGGAGAGAAAGGATCAAATCCTTGGCCTCCTGCTCCAGGCGTTCGTTCTGGTAGGTGATGGCCAGTCGCGCTCCGGCGGCGTGCAATCCCTGCGCAATGGACCAGGCAATGCTGCGCTTGTTGGCCACTCCAAACACCACCGCGTTACGGCCGGCAAGACTGTCGCTCATGGGCATCTCCGCTGAAACGCACAGAATAACAGACAAGGTAAGAGTCAGGGCTCAGGAGTCCGGCGTCAGAACCGGGTAGTCGGTAGTCAGTTGTCGGTTCAGCTTTGCTGACTCCTGACTACCGACTCCTGACCCCTTGTTCTTAATCTCCCGCCGCTTCGCCCGGCGCGAGGCGAGGAACGGTCTCCAGCGGCCAGGCCGCGGTGAGGAAGGCCACGAAGTACACGCAGGCGATTAAAGCAAAGCCCAGGGCCAGGCCGATGTGGTGTGCAGCCGCGCCTACGATCAGGCTCAGGCACACCTGCAGAACCGTGCCGGCGAAGTAGAAGGTGTTCTGCACGCGTCCCATGAAGTGCTGCGGCACGTGCTCCATCATGCTACTGGAGATGGCGATGCCGCCCACGCCGCGCGCCGAGCCCATCAGCGCGTAGAGGGCTACGGCCAGAGCCAGCAGGCGCGAATAAGGCGCGAGGAAGATGCTGCCAGCCAGCAGCGCCATCGAGACGGCTACCGTGCGACGGCCTTCCAGGCGGCGGATGACCTGAGGAGCGTAAAGCACACTCAGAAATGCGCCCACGCCCCAGCCTGCGTTCAGCCAGCCATAGCCGACGGCTCCGGCGTGCAGCAGGCGGTCGCTGAGCGGGGCGGTGACCACGCCCTGCGTGGACATGGCGCCGATGAACATCGCCCAGCTGGCTCCCAGCAGCACCACGTAGCGGTTGCCGCGCAGGTAGCCGATGCCTTCGCCCAGTTCCCGCCAATACCGATCCCAGGAACCTTCCCCGGCCGCGGCCTGCACCGGCAATTCCTCGCGTGGCGCCACGGTGCGTTTGCCTTTGCGCAACGCGAAGTAGCAGCTGAAGGAAACCACGTAAGTGGCGAAATCAATCAGCAGCACGCCGCCCAGGCCAATGTGGTTGTAGGCGAATCCCACCAGGGCGCCTGCCATCAGCCAGCCGCCCTGCACGCCTGCCAGCAGAAACGTGTTGGCATGTACGAACTGCGAGTCCGGCGTCAGCTCCTGAATGAGCGCGGTGATGGTGGGCCAGAACATCCAGAAGCCTGCCGAGACCAGCATGTTCATCAGGTACAGTTCCCAGACGTGCACGCGGTGCATAAACGCCAACGTGGCGATCCCCGCAACCATAAGCGCGCGGATGGCGTCCAGCGCCATCACCAGGTGGCGGCGGTCTTCGCGGTCAATGATGACCCCGGTGAAGGGGAGCATGACCATGGCCGGCAGGGTCTGCAGCACCACCAGAGTTCCCAGCGCCATCTCCGAGTGCGTGGCCTGGAGGATGAACCAGGTGACGGCGGCGGAGTTCATCCCGCTCCCCAGCATGGAGATCATGTTGGCGGTAAACACGTACCGCAACTCGCGCTTTTGCAGGATGGTGCGCATGCCAGA
>DASSQB010000571.1:0-9119 GCA_035702725.1 Terriglobales bacterium
GAACGGCTTAAGCACCTTGTCCAGGTACTGCTTGCGATCGTTCAGAAAAGGAGCGATCACGTCCTCGCCCGCCGGGCAAACCGCCATGCAGTAAGCCGCCTTGTAGTTGGCGCCGAAGGAAAGGCTTTGCCACATGGAAACGGTTTCCGCGCTGGACACTTTCTGCCGGTATTGGCGGGCGCTGCCGCTCTCCGCAATCTGTTCCACCCAGTCGTTGAAGCCACCCATAAACTCGCGATAGTTGTGGGTGTAACAGGCGGAGAAGTTGAACTGGCCGTCGGGACTGATGGCGCCGGTGGGGCAGGCGGCCACGCACAGCTTGCACTCCAGGCAAGGGTTGTAATCAATCAGCGAGGAGTATTCGCTAACGGCGGCGTCCATCAGGACGGTGCCCAGGGAAATAAAGTTGCCGAATTTGGGATGAATTACATTGCGGTGGATGCCCATATGCCCCATGCCGGCCGCTACCGCCACCGGCTTGTGGGAGATCACCCAAATCTTTGACCCCCAGCGGTCCGCCTCCATGGGAAAGCCCGCAGCTCCGCCGTTGATAGCGCGTACCCCAATCCGCTCCAGAGCGGCCACAATCTGCCGCGCCGCCTCATTGACTTCATCGGTGGAGTGGTGGAACTCGACATTAGCAATGGAGCGCGCCGGTGTACGAATGTTCTCCCGGTTCATGCGGCAGACGATGCTTACCAGCGTTTTCGTGTCCGGGAACGCAGCCAGGATTTCCGCCTTTTGTTCTGCCATGTTCGCAATGTCCACGAAGCCGGCATCGTCGGCTCCCGCCTCCCGGCACACTTGCCGCAACCAGGCGGCATCGAGCGTGACCGGTCGCGTGTCGTGACCGGAATGCTGCTCATAAAACCGCTTCACGGTGGGGTGTTCAGCCAATTGGGTCATGGCAGACCTCGCTTTCTCGGTTTGGAGTTAGATGTATATACATGTTTTAGGCCACAAAAAAAATTACCCCGAGACCCCGGCGCGGGTCACCTGGGTCAGCAGGCCCCCCAGTTGACTCCAGGCCGTTTCCCCCAGGGCGCTCTGGAGGGTCCCCTGCGCTTGCTTCCAATGAGGCATAGATCTCTCTAGTTTTTCTTTGCCGGCGGGCGTGAGCGTGAGCCGTCGCTGCCTCCGATCCTCCCCCGGCATGGCCTTTACCCAGCCGCGCTCCTTTACCAGTTTCAGTGTGCGCGTCAGAGTCGTCGAGTCCAGAGCCAGGAGCTTGCCCAGTTGGCCCTGCGTAGTTTCGCCGGTCAGATTGAGGGCCATAAGCAGGGTGAATTGCGTTATTTCCAGGCCGTCGGAGCGAAGAGCGTGGTTATACATGCGCGTCACGGCGCGAGTGGCGCGGCGCAGGTTGGCACAGGCGCAGGGCAGAAGCCCTATTGAGGCTGAGGCTCCGCGGTTCATCGGCGCTGGCACATTACATGTATATACATATTTGGCCCCAATGTCAACCCCCGAGCCCCCTGTTCGCCCCCCATCTCTCCCAGCCCCGGGCCAGGCCGCGGGAGGGAGAGGGTGCCGGCAACCAAGGGTGTAACGGGCCTCACCTCCACCTGTGATAACTGTCACAGTCCCACGTTCAACCGGGTTCCATAATAAAAATGCCAGGGCTGGGAGTCTTCCTGCGACAAGGAGAAACGACTATGAAAGCCTGGGCATTGGCTGTGCTGGTTGCGTTGCTGGCTTGCGTGGCGTTGGCCGCCAATCAGGC
This sequence comes from Terriglobales bacterium, assembly GCA_035702725.1. Lineage (GTDB taxonomy): Bacteria > Acidobacteriota > Terriglobia > Terriglobales > Acidobacteriaceae > JAICWP01. The sequence goes on from DASSQB010000571.1 coordinate 1,724, forward strand.
GCCCGCCAACGGAAATGTGCCCAAGTACGATAAGGCCACTGAGGTTAAACTCAAGGGCTCGGTGGTGGATGTGCGCGACTATAACTGCCCCATCAGCGGCACCATGGGCGCTCATCTCACGCTCAAGGTTCAGGATGGCAGCACGATTGAGTTACATCTGGCCGCCACCAAATACGTGAAGAGCTATGAAATGGTGTTCAACAAGGGCGACGAGATCGAAGTTACCGGCTCCAAAGTAAAACTCAACGGCGCCGACACAATTCTGGCGCGCGAAATCACCCGCGGTCAGGACTCATTCGTGTTCCGCGACGAGAAGGGCAAGCCGGTTTGGTAGCGTCGTAGGTGTTGAGCGGATTTTTGCGGCCGAGCGAACCAGAAAAGAGGCGCGGGATGATCCCGCGCCTTTCTTTGTAAGGCCGCGACTCAGGCGTGAAAACACCAATCCCCCTCCATCCCACAGGAGCCCAGCTGCTCTGGTTGTCTTGCAGCAGCGACCTGGCTCCCGCATTCTCGCAGGCAGCCCTGATTGCTGACCCCGGCAAAAAAAACAGGCCATCCATTGGGATGGCCTGGTTGGCGAAGTCCTCCGGGGAGGAGGGAAAACTTTATTTCTGTGCGCCCTGGGGCTGCGTCAACTGAGCCGCCGGACCCGTAGAAGGCGCAGGCTGCTGCTGCTGGCCCTCGGTGGTATTGGTCATCAGGCGGATGTCCACGCGGCGATTCTTGGCGCGCCCCGCAGCGGTTTTGTTGGTGGCCACCGGCTTGTCCTTGCCCAAGCCGATCAGATAAATCTTGTGGGCCGGAACGTTGTACTTAGAGGCAAGGTACTGAATCACCGAGTCGGCGCGGCGGTCGCTCAGGCCATAGTTGTACTGCTGGCTCCCGACGGCGTCCGCACCGCCTTCCACGGTGATGATGTAGCTCTTGGTCTTGGGAATCTCCGTGCCCAGTTCATCCAGGGCGGATTTCGCTTTCTTAGTCAGGTTGTCCCTATTGAAGGCGAAGTGGACCGAGGTCTCGACCACGGGATGGTAGTTGTCCAGGTTGGCGACCGTGTTGGCCAGCGAGGTGACCCGGTTGCTGGCGGTGGTGGCCGACTGTTGCGCCTGGTCGGCGGCCTGGCCGGCGGCCTGGGCTTTCTGCTCGACTTCCGCCGTCTTATTGTTCACAGTCAGAATGCCCTGTTGGGCGCGCGCATCAACGTCCTTAATGTCGCGGCTGTTCTTGGCGGTCAAGTCATCGAGTTCGTTGACCTTGTTGACGGTGGGCGTAACTTCATTGCGGACATACTTCTTGCTGGCGCAGCCGATGCTCAGAAACAGACTGGACGCCAATAATCCTGAGAGGAAAATCCGATTCATGAGGAAGACTCCTTCCATGCGCGGGACCGGGCCTACACGGTCCTCGTTTGCTGATTGAGCACGTGCGCTGCCAATCGCAGCGCCGAGTAAAGACATCTAATTGTAAGGCAATCAATGACTTCCGGCAAAACCCCAGGAGTGTTATTCCGATTGGACAGTGTCCGGGTGAGCAAACCCGGCTTAAGCCGTAGAATTTTTACCTTACGCGCCGGAAATCCGGTCTTAAGGCGGGCAACACTTTTCACCCCAAGAGTGCCAGAATTTGTCACACGGGGCCAGAGACGAGGGATCTCTGAACCTCGGAAAACGAGCGGGGAAAACCCGCTATGATCGAAGATGAACCCCGACAAGCTAGCCAGCTAAGCAGCCAGTCAGATTAGTAGCTGTTCTTATGGACCTGCACGACAAAATCCGGACTTTGCCCATGCAGCCCGGCGTGTATCAGTACAAGAACGCCGAGGGCGAGGTCATCTATGTTGGCAAGGCCAAGAACCTGCGCTCGCGCGTGCGCTCTTACTTCCTCGAGGGCCGGGCGGAGGATGCCAAGACCGGGACGCTGCTGCGCGAGGCCACCGATGTGGACTACATCGTGGTGGACAACGAAAAGGAAGCGCTGGCTCTGGAAAACAACCTTATCAAGCAGAAGAAGCCGCGCTTCAATATTCTGCTGCGGGATGACAAGACTTATCCTTACGTGAAGCTGACCCTGGGCGAGCGCTACCCCCGGGTGTACGTGACGCGGCGCTTGCGCAAGGACGGCAGCGCGTACTACGGCCCTTACTTCCCCGCTAACCTGGCCTACCGCATCGTGGACCTGATTCACCGGCATTTTCTGATCCCGTCCTGCAAGGTAGATTTGAACCGGTACCATCCTCGTCCTTGCCTGCAGTACTACATTCATCGCTGTCAGGGACCGTGCGTGCAGGGTCTGACCACGCCCGAGTTCTACCAGGAGGCGGTGCATGACGTGAAGATGTTTCTGGAAGGGCGGCCTACCGACCTGGTGCGCTCCCTGCGCGGACGCATGGAGCAGGCGGCAGCAGACCAGCGCTTCGAGCAGGCGGCCAAGTACCGCGACCTGATTTCCACCGTGGAGCAGTTGCAGGAGAAGCAGCGCATTGCTTCCACGGAAAGCGATGACGCCGACGTTTTCGGCTACCACTGCGAAAACGGGATGCTGGCCATCAACCTGTTCCACATGCGCGGCGGGCGGGTGCTGGATCGGCGGGAGTTTTTCTGGGACCAGATACCCACGTTGTCGGCAGACACGCCCGCCGAAGAGCGGCAGAACAATGGTAGAGACGTTGCTGGCAACGTCTCTGGAGACGTAACAAGTTACGCCTCTGCCGAGGAACGCCGAGATGGCAAACAGGAGGTGACCGCTGCAGCCGACTTCAATCCCGGCGAGTTTTTCTCCGCCCTGATCAAGCAACTCTACATTGACGCTCCCTATGTGCCGCGAACGATCTACGTGCCGATAGACTTTGAGGATAGGGAAACCTTGGCCGAGCTTATATCCGAAACCCACGCGGGCGAGGGCGCCCGCGCCACAAAGGTTCATATTGTTGTTCCGCAACGCGGCGAGAAGCGCTCGCTCATAGATCTGGCGGGCAACAACGCCAAGCAGTCGTTCGACCAGCGCTTCCGCGTGATGCAGCCGGCGGCGCGTGCGGTTCAGGAAGCGCTGCAGGACGCGCTTGCACTGCCCGAATTGCCCAAGCGCATCGAGTGCTTCGATATTTCTCACATCCAGGGGGCGGAGACCGTGGCTTCCATGGTGGTGTGGGAAGACGGTCGGATGAAGAAGTCGGACTACCGCAAGTTCATCATCCGCTCGGTCGCGGGCGTGGACGACTTCGCCTCCATGCGCGAAGTGGTGGGGCGGCGCTATAAGCGCGTTGAATCGGAAAAGCAGAGGATGCCCGACCTGGTGCTGATTGACGGTGGATTGGGGCAACTGCACGCCGCCGCTGAGGCACTGGAACAGCTGCAGATCATTAACCAGCCGCTGGCTGCCATCGCCAAGCGCGAAGAGATCATTTACGTGTATGGCCAGGAGGACGAACCGGTGGTGCTCGACCACCACTCCCCCGTTCTTCACCTGGTGCAGCAGATCCGCGATGAAGCCCACCGCTTCGCCGTTACCTTCCATCGCAAGCGCCGGCAGATGCGCGACCGTTCCACCGAACTGCTGGAAATTCCCGGTGTGGGCGTCAGCACTACCCGCCGCCTGCTGCAGCATTTTGGCAGCCTGCAGGCGGTGAAGGACGCGGACGTGGCGGCGCTCTCCGCCGTAGTCACCCGCAGCCAGGCGCAGGCGATCCTGGAACACTTCCGCAGGGAACCCACACCTTAACCACAGAGGACACGAAGGGCACAGAGGATTTTCATTTTCTTTGCTTCTGTGCGTCTGCAACACACTCACACGCTTGTCATCCTGAGCGCCAGCGAAGGACCTGCTTTGTGTTCGTTTCTTGTTCAGTTATCAGAATACATGACGTTCAGGATGACAAAAAATCGAGAGGGGGCCTGGCTAAAGCGGCGCTGACTTTCCTTCCTCTTGTTCGCGGACTTGCAACTCCCGCTGCAGGCACTCGCGGGCGGCCTCCGGCAGTCGCGCGTCCTGCATCAGCTCGTGCAGCACGCCGGTGGGAAGGCTGCGGGCAAGTTGCGCGGCCTCATTCGCGGGAGTGAGTGGATGGCGCAGCAGGGCAATTCGCACCTCGCGGCGCAGCGACCATCTACCATCGCGGCAAACCAGCTCCACCAGAGTCGCCGGCGCTTTTTCCGACATGAGTGCTTTGACGATCAGAACCTCGGTGAGAAACGGATTGGTGACTGCGGCTTCGACCACCCGTGGCTCGGAATCGAGCAGCAGCGCCGCCGCCACGCGGCCCGAGGCGCGGCGCGCCAGCGTGATGCGCTCACCCAGGGTGATTTTCTCCAGGCGCGAAACCAGGGTCTCCTCCGCCGCCTTCTTGATGTCAGCCAGCACGGCGGGAGAAAGCGCCAGCTGCATCAACTCGAAGGTGTAGAGATGGCGAATGACGGGCAGCGAGACGTGGCGCGGCGTTTTGGGATGGCCGATCATCCCTACCAGCACGCGGCGTGATTTCAAGGCTGGGGCATTTTTGCTGAGGGCTTCCAGCGCGTCGGCTGGAAGGTCGCGCCGCTCCAGCAGCGCCAGGGCCAGCTCTTCGCTGAGCGCCTCGTGAGAAGCGGCGCGCTTGAGCTCATCAGCGGAGTGGCTATGGATGAGAGACGTGAGGTCTTGTGTCATTTATAAAGAAGTCAGGGCTCAGGAGTCATGGGCTGGACGAGCGCTCTTACTGACTCCTGACTGCTGACTACTGTTTCTTACGCGCCAGCCACAGCGCCCCCTCCGCCGGCTCCACCACTTTAGCGTCTATCTCCGCCTGGGGATGCAGAGAGCGCAGGCTGTTGCTGAACACCTGGCGCACCAGGGGCGAATTCTGAAACACGCCTCCCGCCAAGGCAACGCGAAACGCCTGCTGCCCGCGCCACAGGCGCTCGGCCACAATCCGGGCCAGTTGCGCCAGTTCGGTGCCGGCCTGAGTCAAAATCTCGTTGGCGCGCGAGTCGCCGGTGCCCGCCGCGGCCAGCACCTGGGGCAGCAGTTCGGCAAAATCAGGCGGCGGGATAGCGTTGGCGGCGCGCACCACGTCGTCGCGCGAACCCAGATGCCAGGTATTCATAATGCTGCTGATGAGCACGCTGTTTTCGCCGAGGTCGTGGGCACGCATGGCGCCGGCAACCGCAGAACGTCCTATCCAGTGGCCCGAGCCTTCATCGGAAATGGCAAAACCCCAGCCGCCGGCGCGCGCCGTCTCGCCGCGCTCGTTGCGGCCGTATGCGATGGAGCCAGTGCCAGCGTTCACCATCAGCCCAGGGCCGCCGAGGAAGGCCGCCTCCAGGGCGATTGCCATATCGCCCATGACGACGATTTCTCCGCCCAGCAAATCGGCCAGCATGGCGCGCACTTGCTTTTCGATTTGCGGGCGTGCGGCACCCGCCATGCCAATACAGGTGCGCGCGATTTGCGAAGGCTGAACCTTGCCGGCGGCACAGGCCTCGCGCACCACGGCGTGCAGCGCCTGGCGGGAGCGTTCTTCGCCTACGCGAATGGGATTGCTGCCTGACGAGGTGGCGCTAGCCAGCACCCTGTCCTCATCACCCAGGAGGCAGGTGGTGCTGCTGCCGCCTCCGTCTATGCCCAGGAAGTAAGGCATAGCGTGTTGTACCACATCAGGAGTCTTGGGTCAGGAGTCAGTAGTCAGCGGGTAGTTGGTAGCTGGCAGTTGGTCGTTGGGCGAAAACCAAGAACCACGAGGTGAGAGCTAAACTTCAACCAGCGTGTCTTCCCCTTCTGCCTTGATGGGGTGAGGTCACAACAACGAGTTAATCGGGATAGCCCCGTCAGGGGCGTCATAGTAAAGCCCAGGACGGAAGTCCTGGGACAGAGTTGCAATTTCCTTTTCGGGCGGCGCGACCGAGCCTCGCGAGAGAGCGCAATGGCGGACTGCTGGGAGCTAAATTTCAATCATCACATCGTCGCCTTCCACCTTGATCGGGTACACGGCAATGCGGAACGCCGCACTGTGCCCCGCCTGACCGGTCTTCGGATCCCATTCCCAGCCGTGCCAGGGGCAGACCACCTTATCTTCCATGATCACGCCCTGCCCGAGCGGTCCGCCGCGATGCAGGCAGACATTGTCCATCGCCGAAACCGTGCCATTTACATTGGCCACGCACACCACCTTTTCGCCGACGGTAAATTCGCGAGCTTCGCCCGGCTCGGGGAGTTCGGACTTAGTGGCGAGTTTTATGAACTGAGGCATGGCGGTCGGGTGATAGCACTCAGCATTCAGCCCCTAAACATCTTGGGCAGGTTTCAAAGCCGTATGTTCACGGGCTGAGTGCTGAAAGCTGACAGCTGAGTGCTTTCGAAGAAACCTTCGCTTCGCTCAGGTCCGCGCAGCTATTTCGGCTGCAGCGTCTGCGCGATCATGACTTGCCGTTTGAAGTTCTCCACCATGCTCTCATCCAGCCTCACTTCGGTGGGACGCTTGGCCAGGCTCATGCGGTCAATTTTGTCCTGCAGCTTGAGCAGGGCATAGAAAAGATTCTCCGGGCGGGGCGGGCAGCCGATGACGTACACGTCGGTGGGCACAATGCGGTCCACGCCCTGCAGCACGGCGTAGGTGTTGAAGGGCCCGCCCACCGAGGAGCAGGCGCCCATGGAGATCACCCACTTGGGGTCGGGCATCTGGTCGTAGATGCGATTGACCACCGGCGCCATCTTGAGCGTGACCGTGCCCGCCACGATCATCAGGTCGCTCTGCCGCGGGCTGGGACGAAACACCTCGGAGCCGAAGCGGGCAATGTCGAAGCGTGCCGTGGAGGAGGCGATCATCTCGATGGCGCAGCAGGCCAGGCCAAAGGTCATGGGCCACAGCGCCGACTTGCGCGCCCAGTTGAAAACGTAATCTACGCTGGTGATGAGGAAGTTCTTTTCAAACTTGTTTTGCAGCCAGGCCATGAGTCCTCTGGGGTTCCTTCGAAAGCCTTCTTTGGGTGTCCCGACGTGCTTTTCGCGCGCTCCCTCGCCAAACTCCTCAGTCTAGGGCGGGGGCAGGGGCGTGTCAAACGATCCTTCAAGCAGGCGCCAGTGTGGAAGCGTGCGGCTTCAGCCGCACGCACAGTAGCAGGAGTGAATGGGCTTCACCCCCGGCGCAGCGTTTCCCGCAGGGCTTCGATCAGCGCCTTAGGGCCGTCGTCGGCCAGCACATTGACGTCCGGATTAATCTTCGGGTCAGGATAGGTAGTTTCGGAAATGGTGACGAGGCGGCATTCGGGGCAATGCTGGCGCACCAACTCCGCGACTTCCTCGACCACATCGTTGGAGAGCGTGTAACTCAGCACCACCACGTCCAAGCCGCCGCTGTGGATGGCGGAAAGCGCTTCCGCCTCGTTATGGGAAATGGAGACAACAAAGCCGTTGGCGCGCAGCACCT
>DASSQB010000572.1:0-19068 GCA_035702725.1 Terriglobales bacterium
GCCGCGGCGCGCAGTTCATCGTCGTTGCCCTCGGCCCGTGTCAGGCAAGGTCCGGAGCTCTCGTTGAACGCCAGGCCGAAGCGGGCCTGCGGCACCGTGGTCACCATGGCCTCGTACAGATCTTCAACTGTTTTTATGAAGTGGGATTGGCCGATAATAATGTTGGCGTCCGCCGGGAACGCCATGCGCACACTCTGCAGTTCAAGCATGGCTCGGCCTCCTTCGCGACATCATAGTCGCGGAAGCCTCCTCTCGTCTGCCATGCAGGGCTTGCGTGGGCCTTAGGGCCTTAGCTCAGCTCCTTGATGAACTTCCACAGAGGGGTCTCAAATGCCCGCGCCATTTTCGAAAGGGCAGTCAAGTTGGGACTATGATTGCCCTGTTCATAATTCCAAAGGCGGGTTAGCGAGATCCCGCTCTGCTGCGCCATCTGCCGCAGAGACCATTCACGCCGTTCTCGTTGTTTACGCAGGTGCCGAGCGAATTTTTGTCTCAAGCCCATATCAGCACTCTTTCTTTTCGTTCGATTTGCCATTTGTGCCGTTTTCCATATTTGTGATGTTGAGACAGCCCCAAGCTGCAAGTTGCAGCAGTATATACCCAACACGATTTTTACGTCTAATTTTGATTTAAAAACAGAAGGGAAAATGTAAGGGCTTTTACAAACGTTAACTCGGGCTAGGCGGCTCGCTGGTTGGTCAATTGCTCCAGTCGCTCCTGGCATGACAGGCAGTAGCGCGCCCAGGGAACAGCTTCCAGCCTTTTGCCGTTGATTTCGCCTTCACAGGCCACGCATTGCCCGTAGGTGCCTTCCTCGATCCGGTCCAGAGCTTCCGTCACCATTTTGAGCAGCCGTCGGCCATGCGTGCTGTGGGCAAAGAAAAACTCTTTGCTGGCGAAAATACTGGCCCGTTCCGCCGCATCCTGGGGATAGTCTTCAACCACGGAACGCCCATGTTCCTGGCTCACGCTCACCATCCTCGCCAGTTCCTGTTGCCGCGCCTGCAGCATGTCCTTGAACTTCGCCAGTCTCTCCCGGTCCATTTCGTTCTCCCCGGTCGTGCGCGCAGCCGGTCGCCACGCGTCTTCAATCGCCGTTCATTGGCGCTGGCCGCTCCCCGGTCTGCGGCCCTGTCCGCAGAAATTAGACGCCGCCCTTTTTTGTTCGGTTGCAATAGGGGACCCGTTGCCCGAATTAAACCTGTGGAATTCTCAACACTGGCCGAAACAAAGGCTTACTTTTTGCCTGCCTGCCGCCGCATGCGTTCCACAAACACGACCTCGTCCGGTTTATCGTACTGCCGCAGCACGTGGCGCACGCTGCGCCCGCTCACCAGGTGCACCACCTCCTCCGCCACATTCTTGGCATGATCGCCTGCCCGTTCCAGGCTCTGGATCATAAACACCACGTGAAAGCTCTCTGTGTGCAGCTGATGTTCCGGATTTTCGATATGGCGCACAAATACCAGATTGCGCAACCGGTCCATCTCCGCATCCGCTTTGAGCACATCTACCGCCTTTTTCACGTCGCGCTGCTCGAATGCTTCCTGCGCCTGGCCCAGCATGCGGGCCAGGATGCCGGCCATGGTGGAGAGGTCCTTTACTGCCTGCGCTTCCAGTCTTGGGCCCACCGCCACCGCACGGTTAGCTACGTTGAGCAGCAGGTCTCCAATCCGTTCCAGCTCAATAATGAACTTCAGGCAAGCCAGCAACTCGCGCGTTCGCTGCGCCGGTTCCTGGCTGATGGCCGCGGTCACCCCGTCATTGATGTCGTGGTCGAGCTTGTCCAGTTCCTCCTCATACTGGCGCACTCGCTCCGCCAGTGCGCTGGTGGGCGAGCCTGCTCCCTTGGCCAGGGCTTCAGCAGCTTCCCGCGCAGCTTCGAAGCCACGCATGCTGAAGCGAAGCAGCTGTTCGTAGGAATTGTCAGGCGCAGAGTTTGTCAGATCGGCGGTGCTCATGGGTGGTCGGCTCCAGGCGGTCGTCGCCACCGCCTTGGATTCAGCGGCTCAGACCGCCGTTGCTACCGTCCTCCATACACCCCTCCCCTGTGATTTTGCAAGCGCACAACTCACACTCATCAGTTCTCGGGCAGGGTGTGTGTATCGGAGCCACAAACAACTGTGAGTTGCTGAGAACTGGGAACGGCTCTTCTACCGCGTGCTCACCTCGGCCCGCTTGCCATGCAACAACTCCACCAGCGCATGGTTCAGCTTAGAGCGTATTTCGTGCCGTTCCTGGGCGCGCGCAATGTAGCGCACCACCACCTGCACGCCGGAGCCGGTGGGCTGCACGTCAATGGCGGGTTCGGCTGAAAACGACTTCACGCCATACTGGCGCGTCACCCGCTGCCATTCGTCTTTCGCCTGGCGGAAGCTGGCCGCAGTCTCCTTGGTGACAACGTCGCGGATCTCCTGGATCAGCGGATAGGGGTCGCGGTCGGCGGGAATAGACAGCCGCAACTCGTCCCACAGCCACTGGCCGGAAGTGGAGAAGTTGAAGTAGTGACCCTCGATGGCAAAGCTGTTGACGAACGCCACCTTGCGCCCCGTGGGGTGGCCCGCATCCGTCCAGTTGCCCGTCTCCAGCAGCACCGTGCGCAGCAACCCGACTTCCACCACCTCCCCGCCCACCCCCTCGATCTCCACCCAGTCTCCCACACGGATGCCGTTGCGCCCCATAAGCACAAACCAGCCAAAAAAGCCGACGATGAAATCCTTCAGCGCCACCGTCAGGCCCGCGCCGGCGAGGCCCAGGACGGTTGGCAACTGCGCCGGTTTTCCGAAAACGATGAAGATCACCGCCAGCACGCCCAATGCCTGCGCTGCGAAACGCAACACCACTCGCAAATCAAGGAAACGCTTGCGGTCTATGCCCAGCTTGTTAACGAAGCGGTCTATGAGCTGATCGGCAATCAGCACCGCCAGGACTACCAGCAGGACCCACATGATGGACAGCAGAACTGAGTGTGCCGCTGCCCGCTCCCGCGCCTGCAGCACCGCGATCCAGGAACCGTATACATCCGCCAGTTCCTGCTCGTCCTGCGCCCGCTGATCGAACTCCGCCAGCGTTTTCTGATCGCCCGCCAGGTGCTTTAAAGCAGCCAGACTCGCCGCAGTTGCGTTGTTGCTGGCTGAGTTCCCGGTGGCTTGCGTGTCCGCACTCCCGTCACCCACGGTGGTGCTGCCGCCCTGGGCCGGGGGAGGAGCCGTATTTTGTGTCTGCTCCTGCTGTGTCTCCTGCTCCAGAGCCTCGTGCCCGTGTGCCAGAGCCGCCGCCGCTCTAACCGCCTCCTGCTGTGCTTGCCTTACCTCCTGCAGAGCATTACGCACTGAACTCCAGGCCTGCACCTCATCTATCAGGCTGCCGTTGTTGGCGGCAGCGGCATTCGTTGCCGCCGCCGAACTGGCGGCGACGCTGGTGGTCAGCGGCGTGTTAGGCGCCGGATGCGTTGCTCCCTCATGCTCCTCCCGCATGCGCTCAACCTTGCCAACAGGATTGCCGCCCGCTCGCGTCAGGTCGTTCTGCGCATCCTCCAGCTCATCCTTGTCCAGTTCCAGCTGGGCGCCGACCAGCTGTTGCTGCTGTTCCAGCCGCGCTTTGTCCGTCTCGGATGCCTTCGCCGCCAGTTGCCCCAGCTTGTTGACTGAGTCCTGCTCCGCCGCAACCTTTGCTTCCAGCTTCTTTACCTTCGCTTGCAGCTGGCGAGCCTCAGGCGAAACCGGGGCTGGGTGCTGCGTGGCCTCGCGCAGAGCGCTGGCGAAAGCCAGGTCCACTTCGTGGTCGGCCAGCCGCGCCGCTTCCTGAGCCAGTTCCCGTTCCGTCGGCGTAGCCGCGACATTGGCCAGGTTGCGCGCCGTCTGCAGAGGCTTCTGGTCCACTAGCGGCGGCTCGTTTGCCGTTTCATGGCGGTGGTTTACGACCACTGCGGGCGTGCTTCCCCCGCTGGTCAGAATCAGCCCCACAACGGCCAGCGCAATTAGCGCCAGCAGGGCCGCAAAGATAGTCTTCTGGTGAGATTTCCCCATGAGTGGTTTAGGTAATTGTAGTATGCCCGAACCACCCCCGGGGCTGGGAAGTTACCGTAGGGAAAAGTCTTCCGCGAACTTGGGCGAACACATTAGCCCTTGCTATCGCCTTAGAAGCTGAAACGCGCCGAAAACTGGAATGCCCGCGAGCCATAGCGCGGCGCCATGGCCAATCCCGCCCCGAAGTGCGGATTCGGCGTCGCGGTCCAGTTATTGGTGGAGCCGATCTGCGCCGTGGTGTATTGCACGTTGTCCACCGCGTTCTGCTGGAAGTTGGGATGATTGAACAAGTCAAATGCCTCGGCGCTGAACTTCAGGTTCATGCGCTCGCTGACCTTGACTGCTCGCGCAACGCTGAAATCAATGTCCTCCACCCCTGGGCCATAGAAAGAGTTGTAGCCTTCGCCGGGGACGATAGAAAAGTTGAGCTGCGAAATGTCAAACACCGCGGTGTAGGGCCGTCCGCTGGCAAAATTCGCCACCGTGGCGAAGGTGAAGTCGCGCAAGGCATGGAACTGCGGCGACCAGGCGCCACTTAAGACCAGGCGGTTGCGCTGGTCGAGTTGCGAGGGGCCGCGCTGCGCGGCCTGGTCGAACTGGTTGAAATAGCCGGTGCCCTGATCAATCGTTTTCGAGAGGGTGTAGGCTACCGCCGTCTGAAACTCGCGTGAGCTGTGGCGCAGCGAAACCAGCAGCGCGTTGTATTTCGACTTACCCGAGTTGTCCACCGCGTTGATGGTGCCGAAGTTCGGGTTGAGGATGCCATCAATGGCTTCGAAATCGGGAACGTTATATGTATGACCGTTGGGCAGGGTGACGTTATCGTTGGTAAACGAGCCACCGAACTGCGTCTGCAACGCGGGCGGAACCAGGTTCAAGTCGAGCCCGAAGTTGCCATTGGCCTGCCGAGTCACACCGTTGGAGTTCCCTAATAGGGCCAGCCCGTGGCTATAAACGTAGCCGACGCTAAGCGCGGTGTGGCCGCCGAACTGGTGTTCAACTGCAAAATTTGCCTGCTCCACATAGGGGCTGCGGAAATTGGGCACAAACACCAGCAGCGACGGCGTTCCCCCTGCGCCCGCTGGAAAACTGGTCAGGCTGTTGGGAAAAGTCACGATGGGATTGGTGATGCCGAATCCGGGCCCTACCACCACCAGAAATTGCCGCAAAATGCCATTCGAGAGGGTCGCCTCGGAAACATCCAGCAAGTCCTCCTGGATGTAAAACAATCCAAACGAGCCGCGCACCACCGTGGTGTTACGTGAATCCACCGCGTAGGCAAAACCCACGCGGGGTGCAATGTTGTGCTTGCTGTAGTTGATTTTGCAGGTCAGCGTGAACGCCGGATTGCACACCGCCGGCTGCGGCAGCACTTGCAAGTCATAGCGCGCGCCGAAGTTCACGCTGAGTCTGTCGGTGGCTCGGAACTGGTCCTGGCCAAAGAACGAATAGGTGGGCGAGGTGAACTTCGCCGTGGTTTCCCCGAACGATTGCAGATACAGCTCAAATGCCCCGCTGGGCACATCAGCCAGACTGCCGAAGCGGTACTCGCCCTTGGGGCCATAAATAAAGTAGTCGCGGTCGTGATTGACGTTGATGTCCACACCAGCCTTGATGGTGTGCCGCCCCATCGCCTTGGTGAGGTTGTCGGTCACTTCGTAGCGGCGGTCCGAAGTCGAAAGCTGGAACCGGTTTCCGCCGAATACAAACCCGGTATCAGGGTTCTGGATGGTGACCGTCGGACCGGTGGGCGGTGTGGCCGGCAGGTCAAAATGCGAATCGTTGCCGAAGTGCAAACGCAGTTCGTTCGAGGTCGCCGGACTGAAGGCCGTCACCAGGGAAAACTGCGCGAAATGGCTGGTGGCCCCGTCAGTGAGCGATAGCCCATCCCCTGTTGAAGTGGGCGTGTTGAAATACCCGTGCGGGCTGCGGAAGCGCTGAAAGTTGTAAGTGGCGCTGAAGGTGTTTTTCGGCGTCAACATGCCCGTGACCTTGAAGAACGCCGTGTTCTGGTTGAAGCTGCGGGGAAATGAGCCCGAGGCCGCGTTCACTACTGTAGCCAGTGCCGGGTTCTGAGCGAAAAAATTCGGCGGCAGCCCCACCAGGCCGGGTGCATTGTTCACCGTGAGCGGCTCGTTTCGGACCTGGCCCTCGTAATTCCCCAGATAAAACAAACGATCGCTGCGGATGGGTCCTCCCACTGTGCCGCCAAACTGCTGCCGTCGGTTGTGAGGTTTTGCTATCCCGGAAGAGTTGTTGATGGAGTCGTTGGCGTTCAGCGCCGAGTCAAGGATGTAGTAGTACCCGTCGCCATGCACCACATTGCCGCCGCTCTTGGTAACGGTGTTGACCAGCCCACCACCCGCCTGCCCGAACTCGGCCTCAAAACCCGTGCTGGTCACCTGAAATTCCTGGATCACGTCTTCGCTGAACTGGAAGGGAATGCTGGTGCGCCCAATCTGCTGCTCAAAGAACGCGTTGTTGTCGTTCACCCCGTCAACCGTGTAGTTGTTGAAGTTGCCGGCAATTCCGTTGAAGCTGACCATGCCAAAGTCGCCGTCGGTTGTGGCCCCCGGCGTCAGCAGCGCAAAATCCGTGAAGTTCCGCCCGTTCAAGGGCAGCGAGCGGATGCTGTTATCGTCCACCACCGTGCTCAGCGCCGATTGCTTGGTATCCACCAGCGGAGCAGCCGAGGTTACGGTCACGGTCTGGCGAACATCTCCTATGGCCAGCTTGGGTTGGACCGTGGTGGTGGTGCCAACACTCACCGTTACGTCCTTGAGGACGGTGTTCTCGAATCCTTGCTTGGACACTTCCAGCTGATAGCTGCCCGGCTCCAGCGACAGAAAAATAAAGTGGCCGTTAGCATCGGAAGGCTGTGCAGTGGCAATACCGGTTCGAACATTACGCGCCGTGACTGTAGCGCCTGGAACGAGAGCACCGGTGGCATCCGCGACGTTTCCTTCCAGCCGGCCGCTGCCCCAGGAAGCCTGAGCCAGAAGAACCGCGGGCACAGCCACGACGAATAGAACTATATACACGGCCAACAGACAGCGAAAGCTCCGCTGGGAGCAAATCATGAAGTGGCTCCTTGATTGGAACCGGCACGATACCGTTTCATGCCGGAAAAGGCAAGCTGCAAGTCAAGCGAAAAATCGCTTCGGGATTTTCGCCTTTTCGATGCCGGACCTCCCCTCTGGCCGGGGAATTGGCCGGACGTCAAGCCGCAACTGATTGCACCGGTCTCGATGCACCCACTCCACTTGTAAATGGCCCTCCCCTTTTGCTATCGTTGGCCCCCGTTAGTCTGCACCCCTGCCTTACCTTTTCTCATTCCATGGGGGCCATATGAAGAAGAACGTCCGTATCGTCATTAACGGCGCCGAGCATCGCGCTGAAGTCGAGCCTCGCCTCCTGCTGGTGCACTTTCTGCGCGAGGTGGCCGGGCTCACCGGGACCCACATTGGCTGCGAAACCTCGCTGTGCGGCGCCTGCACTGTGCTGCTCGATGGCATGGCTGTGAAGTCCTGCACCGTGCTGGCGGTCCAAGCGGACGGTCGCTCCGTCACCACCATCGAGGGGCTGGCCCAGGAAAACCTGCACCCCATCCAGGAGGCCTTCTGGGAGGAACACGGTCTGCAGTGCGGCTACTGCACCCCGGGCATGATCCTGTGCGCCCACGACCTGCTGCAGCAAAACGCTTCTCCCACGGAAGAAGAGATTCGCGACGGCATCGGCGGCAATCTGTGCCGCTGCACCGGCTACCAGCACATTGTCAACGCCGTGAAAGCGGCTTCCCGCAAGATGAACCAGCGTCAGCGCGCCGCGGCGCGTGCCGCCGACTGAACGAGGTGATCCATGGCCACCAATGGAAAAAGCAACGGCAAGCCTAAGGGCAACGGGCAGTGGGTAGGCAAGCGCTTCAAGCGCAAAGAGGATCCGCGCCTGGTGCGCGGCATCAGCCACTACACCGACGACATCAAGCTTCCCCGCCTTGCCCACTGCGTCTTTGTGCGCTCGCCCCACGCGCACGCCCGCATTGTCTCCATTAACACCGATGCCGCCCGCTCCCATCCCGGCGTGCTGGCCGTGGTGACCTCCTCCGACCTTGAAAGCCTGGGCATGATTCCCTGCGCCATGCAGATGCCCGACCTCAAGATTCCCCCGCACCCCGCGCTGGCCAAGGGTCGCGTGCGCTACGTCGGCGAGCCCGTCGCTGCGGTGGTGGCCGAGGACCCCTACACCGCTCGCGATGCCGCTGAAATGGTTGCGGTGGATTACGAACCACTCCCGGTGGTGCTCGACATGGAAAAGGCGCTGGAGAAGGACAGCGCTCTCATTTACCAGGACTTCGGCACCAATAAAGCTTTCACCCACGCCATGAAGAGCGGCGATATCGAAGCCGCCTACAAGAAGGCCGATCGCGTGGTGAAGGTCCGCCTGCTCAATCAGCGCGTGGCCCCAACCGCCATGGAGCCGCGCGCCATCGTGGCTGAATACCTGCCCGGCGAGAACCGCCTCACCATCTGGGCTTCCACCCAGATTCCCCACCTGCTCAAAACCCAGGTGGCGCTCATGGTCGGCCTGCCGGAAACCGCGGTACGCGTCATCGCTCCAGAAGTCGGCGGCGGCTTCGGCAGCAAGCTCAATGTCTATGCCGAAGACGGCGTCGTCCCCTGGCTCTCCATCAAGCTCGGCCGGCCCATCAAGTGGACAGAAACCCGCCGCGAGAGCCTGCTGGTGACCATCCACGGCCGCGACACCATCAACTATCTCGAACTTCCGCTGAAAAAGGACGGCACCATCCTTGGCCTGCGCGCCAAAATCCTGGCCGATATGGGCGCCTATCACCAACTGCTCACGCCTCTTATCCCGCAGCTCACCGCGCTCATGCTGCCCGGCTGCTACAAGATTCCTGCGTTCGATTGCGAAATCGTGGGCGTCTTCACCAACAAAATGTCCACCGACGCCTACCGCGGCGCTGGCCGTCCCGAGGCCGCTTACGACATTGAGCGCCTCATGGACTGCGCCGCCCGCGAACTGAACACAGATCCGGCGAAGTTCCGCAGCAAGAATTTCCCTCAGCCTAAGGAATTTCCCTACACCACTGCCGCCGGGCTGACCTACGACTCCGCCAACTACCAGCAGAGCCTGAAGCGCGCCCTGCAGCTTGCCGGCTATGACAAGCTGCGCGCCCGCCAGGCCGCCGGGCGGAAGCAGGGCAAGTATTACGGCATCGGCATGTCCACTTACGTGGAAATCTGCGCCATCGGTCCCTCCGCCGCCACTCCCGCCGGCGGCTGGGAGAGCGGCACCGTGCGCATCGAGCCCACCGGCAAAGTCACCGTGCTCACCGGCGCCTCGCCTCACGGCCAGGGCCAGGAAACCACCTTCGCTCAGCTGGTGGCCGACCAGTTCGGCATCAGCCCGGAGGACATCACCGTCATTCACGGCGATACCCTGGCGGTGCCCTACGGCATCGGCACATTCGGCAGCCGCGGCACTGCCGTGGGCGGCACCGCCATCTACTATGCCGTTCAGAAACTGAAGACCAAGATTGCCGCCCTGGCCGCGCACCTGCTGGGCGCCAAGCCCGACCAGATTGTGATTGCCAACGGCCGCGTGGGCGTGAAGGGTAATCCTAAGAAGTCCATGGCCTGGGGCGAACTGGTGCTGTCCGCTTATACCGCGCGTAGCATTCCTGCCGGGTTCGAGCCCGGCATGGAAGCCACTCACTTCTTCGAGCCCTCCAACTTCACCTTCCCCTTCGGCACCCACATCTGCGCAGTCGAGGTGGACGCCGAAACCGGCGAAACCAAAATCGAGAAGTATGTCGCCGTGGACGACTGCGGCAACGTCATCAACCCGCTGTTGGTGGATGGCCAGGTGCACGGCGGCATCGCCCAGGGCTTGAGCCAGGCCATGTACGAGGAGATGGTCTACAACGAAGATGGCCAGCCGGTTACCGGCTCACTGATGGACTACGCCGTGCCCAAGGCGCTTCACATTCCCGAATTCATCCTCGACCGCACGGTCACGCCGACGCCGGTGAACCCGATGGGGGTGAAAGGGGTGGGCGAGGCCGGTACCATTGCCTCCACACCCTGCGTGGTCAATGCGGTGTGCGATGCCCTGGCGCCCTTGGGAGTCAACAACATTGATATGCCGCTCAAGCCCGAGCGCGTGTGGCGTGCCATTGCCACTGCAACCCCACCGGCTGCCGTAACCGCCACCAAATCTTCCGCCCGCACTGCCAGGAGGACCGCATGATTCCGGCATCGTTCGACTACGAATCGCCCAAAACGCTGAACGAAGCAATCAGCCTGCTCGCTTCGCGAGAAGATGCCAAGTTGCTGGCCGGTGGCCATAGCCTGCTGCCCGCCATGAAGCTGCGCCTGGCCAGCCCAGCGCTGCTGATTGACCTGGGCCGCATCGGCGGGCTCGACTACATTCGCGATGCCGGCGACGCCTTCAATATTGGCGCGCTGACCACACATGCCACAGTGGCCGCTTCCCAGTTGCTGCACACGTCCTCGCCGCTCCTGGCCCAGGCCGCCGAGAACATTGGCGACATCCAGGTGCGCAACCGCGGCACCATCGGCGGCAGCCTCGCCCAGGCGCATCCTTCCGCTGATTACCCGGCAGCGGTCCTCGCTCTCGATGCGCAAATCGCGGTCGCCAGCAAATCCGGCGAACGCGTAATTCCGGCCCGCAGCTTCTTCACCGGCATTTTTACCACCGCCCTTCGCCCGGATGAAATCATCACCGAAATCCGCGTGCCCAAGACCGCCGGTGCGGGAACGGTTTACAAGAAGTTCGCCCACCCCGCTTCCGGCTACGCGGTGGTGGGTGTTGCGGTTGTGGTTCGCGGCGCCAGCAGCAAGATTGATGACGTGGCTGTAGGCATCACTGGGGTGGGCGAAATTGCCTTTCGGGCAACTGCAGTGGAAGATGCGCTGCGCGGTAAACCGGCCAGCGCCATCCCGGAGGCAGCCAAGCACGCGGCCGACAAAATCGAGGCGCTGGGCGACAACTACGCTTCGGCGGACTATCGCCGCCACCTGGCGCAGGTTTACACTCGCCGCGCTTTGCAGGAGGCTCTGAGCGCCAAGCGCAAATAAGAATGTTTCGGAAGGGCGCGGCTTCAGCCGCGCCGTATCGTCGTACTTCTTAGGATTGTCATCCCGAGCGAGCGCGACTGAGCCATTGCGAAGGAGTGCGAGTCGAGGGACCTTGCGCTTTCCGTCACCACTCACCAGTGCAGGACCTCACCCGCCAAGCAACACTGTGAATCCAGCCCCGGCAGGGGCGTGACAGTAAAGCCCAGGACGGAAGTCCTGGGTGGGTACGCGAAAATTAGAAATGAGTCCCGGAGGGACGGCACCCGCGTACCGCCGACACATGTCCATTCCCAACAACCCCATGCTAAGTCTTCCCTACCCGTTCAACGCCGCCGCGTACTTTGTCGATCGCCACCCTCGAGAAGGCCGCGGCCATAAGGTGGCCATCGAATGCCGTGAGCAGCGCGTCACCTATGCTCAACTGGCGGAGCGCGTGAATCGCCTGGGCAACGCTCTGCTGGCCCTCGACGTCCGCCCCGAAGAACGCGTACTTCTGCTCCTGCCCGACGTTCCTGAATTCGCTTACAGCTTCTTCGGCACCATCAAAATTGGCGCCGTCGCCGTGCCTGTGAACACCATGCTCCAGCCCGACGACTATGCCTACTTGCTCAACGATTGCCGCGCCCGCGTGGCCATCGTCCACCAGGAATTGCTGCCGCAGATCCACCGCATCGCGGCCGACCGCCTCCGCTACCTCCAGCACATCATTGTTCTCGGCGAAGCTCACGGCGGCATGCATTCCTTTTCCCGCTTGCTTCACGACAGTTCCCCACAACTGGAACCGGCGCTCACCAGCAAGGATGACGCCGCCTTCTGGCTCTACTCTTCCGGCAGTACCGGCACCCCCAAGGGTTGTGTGCATCTGCAGCACGACATGGTGGTCACCTCCGAACTTTATGCTAAGGGCATCTTGGGCATGACCGCCGAAGACCGCTGCTTCAGTGTGGCCAGGCTGTTTTTCGCCTACGGCCTGGGCAACGGCCTCTACTTTCCTCTCGCCGTGGGCGGCACCAGCATTCTCCTTCCTGAACGGCCCCGGCCGGCAGAGGTCTTTGCTGTCATCGAACGCCATCGCCCAACCCTTTTCTTCTCGGTTCCCACCAACTACGCCGCCCTGCTCAGCTACTTTCGTGATTCCGACCCGGAGTTTGACCTCTCTTGCGTGCGTTACGGCGTTTCCGCCGGCGAAGCCTTGCCCGCCCCTGTTTTTCACCGCTTTAAGCAACGTTTTGGAGTGGAAATTCTGGACGCCATTGGTTCTACCGAAGCCCTGCATATGTTCATTGCCAATCGCCCGGGAGCGGTCCGCCCAGGCTCCAGCGGACAAATCATTCCCGGCTGCGAGGCCCGCCTGGTTGACGAAGCAGGCCAGCCAGTTTCCCAGGGAGAGATCGGCGACTTGCTGGTCAAGAGCGATGCCGTCTGCTCCTGCTATTGGAACCAGCACGAAAAGAGCAAACGCACGCTCCAGGGCGAGTGGCTCCATACCGGCGATAAGTACTATCAAGATGAAGACGGCTACTTCTGGTATGCAGGCCGCTCCGACGACATGTTGAAAGTAAATGGGTTATGGGTCAGCCCCATTGAAATCGAAAATACCCTTATTGAGCACCCCGCCATCAAGGAAGCGGCCATCGTGGGGCGGGAAGACGAAGATGAATTGCTCAAACCCGCTGCCTACATCGTCTTAACTAACGGAACCCACGGCTCCCCTGACCTCGCACGGCAGCTGCAAGATCATGTCGCCGCGAGGCTTGCCTCTTATAAGCGGCCGCGCTGGGTGGAGTTTGTCCCCGAGCTTCCCAAAACAGCCACCGGCAAGGTGCAGCGCTTCAAGTTGAGAAATGCACAGGCGATATCGCCCGAAGGTGCCGTTTGAATTCCATCCGTTCGGGTATAAACTTGCAAACAAATTGCCGGTGTAACCGGCTGGGCCTCCTTGGACTTGCGCAAGCCCCTACCATTCTCGCTCACTTCGTCGCTGGTTTTTGCGGCCCTGGTGCTGGCCGTTATCGGCCCGCCCGGCAGCACGGCCGCTCGTGCCAGATCCAAAAGCTCCAGGTCGTCTGCTGCCGGTCAGTCCTCCCCGACCAGCAAACCCGTTACTGTTTCCGGCATTCGCCACTGGTCGAGCGCCGACGTCACCCATGTCGCTATTGATCTGAGCGGCCCGGTTAAGTACAAGTTCGCCCATCTCATCGGTCCGGAGCGTGTTTATTTCGATCTGGAAAACGTGACGGTTCCCCCCGCGGTGCTCGCCAAGTCGCTCGACGAGCAGGATGGTTTCCTCACCAACATCCGCGTCGGCGCCCTGGAGGGAGACTTTACTCGTGTCGCCCTGGATCTGGATGAGGCAGTCGAGTATTCCGTCAATCTGGTTCCCGATCCTTATCGGCTGGAGATTACCTTCCACCGTGCTGCCGGCCAGCCGCGCAAGACCGCTGCGGCCAGCACGGAGCAGGTTATCCCCTCCATCACGGTGGACCCGCCTAAGGTGGTCGGCAGCGATAATAGTCCTGGCGTACGCCTGGCGCAGGTGAATCCTGCGGCCGAAAAACAGGCGTTCAACGAGGTTCGCGAGGCCAAGCCCGACAGCAACGGTGAACGCTCCCTGATTCGGGCCTTGGGCCTGAAAATCGGCAAGATCGTTATTGACCCCGGCCATGGCGGCGATGACCACGGCACCATGGGTCCCAACGGCGTTTTTGAAAAGGATGTGGTGCTCGACGTGGCACTCCGCCTGGGCAAGCTGTTGCAGGGCCTGGGCGCAGAGGTCATCTACACCCGCGCCACCGACCGCTACCTCCCGCTGGAATCGCGCACTGCCATCGCCAATCGCGAAGCGGCGGATCTGTTCATTTCCATTCACGGCAATTCCAGTCCCGATCGCGATGCGCGTGGCGTGGAAACCTACTATCTGAACTTCACCACCTCTAAAGAATCCCTGGAAGTCGCCGCGCGCGAGAACATCGTTTCCCGCCGCCCGGTCAGCGAATTGCGTGACCTGGTAGGGAAGATCGCGCAACAGAACCGCATTGCCGAGTCCCACGAATTTGCCGACGACGTGCAGACAGCCATGGCCCACGACATGTCCGGTGAGCGCGACCGTGGCGTGCGCGAAGCGCCATTTATCGTGCTTACTGGCGCTAACATGCCCGCCATCCTCACTGAAATTTCCTTTCTGAGCAATCAGGATGACGAGAGCAATCTGCGCAATCCACAGTACCGGCAGAAGATCGCCCTGGCCCTCTACGACGGCATTTCCACATATGTGAACGGATTGAGTGGCGTGGCCTCGCCCTCTCAGTCGGCGGCGTCGCTCAGCTACAGCCTGCGCAACGTGACTGTCCTTCCCGGGGCGGGCTCGGAAATGCCCCCCGCCAGCATCGGCTGGAGCGATTTGATGCTGGGGTTCATCGCCGCTAATCGCCCGTTCATCGTCATATTCTTCCTGCTGGCGGCGGCCTGGAGCTTCTTCCTGACTTCGCCTACTGCCCCAGGACAGCCCGCCCCGGTGCTGGTTGAAGCTAATCCAGGCGGCGCTGCCCCTTCCGTTGAAGGCACGTTCCTCTCTCCCGACGGCGAATACATTCCCCGCCGCAAATTGCACCTGGTTCGCCGTTCATAAGCACCAAGACATCGGTAATCCATTTCTCCGCTGTCATCCTGAGGAGGCGCGAACCGAGCCGTACGAGGCGAGCACGACCGAAGGACCTATGTAGTTTGTGATGTTGCTGGAACCAACTATGCCGTTGGCCCCTTGCGCCTCGGTGCCGCATAATGCTCGAGGTAGTAAGACAGAAAGGGCGGCCCGTAGGCCGCCCCTCACTGACTACCGACTCCCGACTCCCGCTTTTACGTCCCTTCCGACCAGCTGGCCAGATACTCTTCCTGCTCGGGCGTGAGGCGGTCAATCTTGATGCCCATGGACTCCAGCTTCATGCGGGCCACGCGCTTGTCCAGATCTTCAGGAACGGCGTACACCACTTTCTGAAGCTGGTTGTAGTTCTTCACCAGGTACTCCACCGAAAGCGCTTGATTGGCGAAGCTCATGTCCATCACCGCCGCCGGGTGGCCCTCAGCCGAGGCCAGGTTGATGAGTCGGCCTTCGCCCAGCAGATTTATCTTGCGGCCATCCTTCAGCGAATATTCCTCGACGAACGGCCGGGTCGTGCGCTTTGACGACGACATGCGCTCCAGGGCGGGAATATCAATTTCCACGTTGAAGTGGCCGGAATTGGCCACAATCGCCCCGTCCTTCATCAACTCGAAGTGCTCCCTCGCCAGCACGTTCTTGTCGCCGGTTACGGTCACAAACACGTCGCCCAGCTTGGCCGCTTCCACCATGGACATCACACGGAAGCCATCCATCACTGCTTCCAGGGCACGGGTGGGATCAATCTCCGTGACGATCACCTCGGCGCCCATGCCGCGTGCGCGCATAGCCAGGCCGCGTCCGCACCAGCCATAGCCGGCCACCACGAACTTGCTGCCCGCCAGCAGGATGTTGGTGGCGCGAATCACGCCGTCCACCGTGGACTGCCCGGTGCCGTAGCGATTATCGAACAGGTGCTTGGTGGCGGCGTCGTTCACCGCAATGATGGGATAGCGCAGCACGCCTTCTTTGGCCATGGCGCGCAGACGAATCACGCCGGTGGTGGTCTCCTCGGTGCCGCCAATGATGGTATCGGCCACATCCAGGCGCTTGGTGAGCACGCAGGTGACCAGGTCCGCGCCGTCGTCCATGGTGATGTGCGGCTTGTGGTCCAGTGCGGAGGTGATGTGGCTATAGTAAGTCTCGTTGTCCTCGCCCTTGATGGCAAACACCGGAATGCTGAAGTCGCGCACCAGGCAGGCCGCTACATCATCCTGGGTGGAAAGAGGATTGGAGGCGCACAGCGAAACCTCAGCGCCGCCGTCGCGCAGGCAGACGGCCAGATTGCCGGTTTCCGCGGTCACGTGCAGGCAGGCGGAGATGCGAATGCCCTTCAGCGGCTGGTTTTTGATGAATTCCTTGCGGATGATCTGCAGCACCTTCATGGACTGGTTGGCAAAGTCCAGGCGCTTGCGTCCAAGCTCGGCCAATTCAATATTCTTAATATCGCAGGGGACGGAAGTGGGTGTGGTAGACATAAGCTCCTTACCTACAACTATGAATTAACGCAACTCAGTTGCAATCTCGCGGGCGCAATCCTGCCCTCAAAACATCACGCCAATCAGGATAAAGGAAAGGCGAGGGGAATAGAAGGGGCGCGGTTAAGCGCCCCACAGCCTCTCCTGGCTCTTACTTCTTCACGGCGTGAGCCGGTTCGCGGGTCTCGCCCAAACCGGCATCGCTGCGCAGCTTGGCAGCCTTGTCCGTGCGCTCCCAGGTGAAATCGGGATCCGGCCGGCCAAAGTGGCCATAAGCCGCCGTCTTCTTGAAGATGGGCCGGCGCAGATTGAGCGAGCTGATAATGCCCTTGGGCGTCAGGTCGAAATTGGCGCGCACCAATTCCTGCAGCCTCTCCGGTCCGACCTTTCCGGTGCCGAAGGTATCCACCAGCACGCTGACCGGTTCGGCCACGCCGATGGCATAAGCCACCTGCACCTCGCAGCGCTCCGCCAACCCGGACGCCACCACGTTCTTGGCGACGTAACGCGCCATGTAGCAGGCGGAACGGTCCACCTTGGTCGGATCCTTGCCGCTGAAGCAGCCGCCGCCGTGACGGCCCATGCCACCATAGGTGTCCACAATGATCTTGCGTCCTGTCAGGCCCGTATCACCCATCGGGCCGCCCACCACAAACCGTCCGGTGGGATTGATGTGGTACTTAGTATCGGCGTCGAGCATGTGGCTGGGAATTACGGCCTGGATCACGTGCTTGAGAACATCGGTGCGGATCTTGTTGTTGTCCACCAGTTCGGAGTGCTGGGTGGAAATGACCACAGCGTCCACACGCATAGGCTTGTGATTGTCGTCGTATTCCACCGTGACCTGAGACTTGCCGTCCGGCCGCAGCCACTCCAGTTCGCCACTCTTGCGGACTTCCGCCAGGCGGTGCGTCAGCTTGTGCGCCAGCATGATGGGCGTGGGCATAAGCTGCTCATTTTCATTGGTGGCGTAACCGAACATCATGCCCTGGTCGCCGGCGCCGCCCGGATCTACGCCCTGGGCGATATCAGGCGACTGCTCGTGAATCGAAGAGATGACCGCGCAGGTATTGCAGTCATAACCATAAGTAGCATCGGTATAACCGACCGCGCTGACGGTGCCGCGCACGATGGCGGGGAAATCCACATAGGCGTTGGTGGTAATTTCTCCGGCGATGAACGCCAGGCCGGTAGTCACCAATGTCTCGCAGGCCACGCGGCTATAAGCATCCTCGGCCAGGCAGGCATCAAGGATCGCATCAGAAATCTGGTCGGCAATCTTGTCCGGATGCCCCTCGGTGACCGATTCCGAGGTAAACAAATAACGCTTTCTGGAAGACACGCTACAATCTCCTTATCAGCTGGGTATTAATGGAGTTAGCACCCCACGACGAGCCCGTCTGGGAAAACAGGCTGGTTGAGCGTAACAGAGTGCGCTAAGCGGCGGCAATGGCACGTTCAGCGGATGGAGACTTTTGGGCATTGAGGCGGGCTGAAGCCAGCGCCGGTGGCAAATCAATTGGCACGTAGGGTGCGGGGGTTACAAAGGTTTGTTGCCCCTGCCTCGAACCGCTGCCTATAATACGCCCACCCCCTTTGCAAGCTCTTGAGGAAGCTGTGATGACCGAGGCCACGGGCACCGAGCGGAAGCGATATCTCCAGGAACTCAGCATTTTCCATGATGTGGCCAAGGCCCTGACCTCGTCGCTGGACCTGGATTCCATCCTGCAGACCATCATGGAAAAAATGGCGGAATACTTCCGCCCCGATACCTGGTCGCTGCTCATGGTGGACGAGGAACGGGATGAACTCTACTTCGCCATAGCCGTCGGGGATGCCGCGCAAAGCCTTAAGGATATGAGGCTTAAGGTGGGCGAGGGGATCGCCGGCTGGGTCGCCCGCCATGGTGAAGGCCTCGTAGTCCCCGATGTTTACAACGACCAGCGCTTCGCTCGCCGGGTTGATGAAATGACTAAGTGGGAGACACGCTCCATTATCTGCCTCCCCTTGAAATCCAAGCACCGGGTGCTCGCTGTTATCCAGTTGATTAACGTCAACATGGAAGGCTTTGGGGAAAACGAGCTCTTCTTCCTGCAAGCGCTTTGCGATTACGCCGCCATCTCCATTGATAATGCCAAGGCAGTGGAGAAAATCCAGGAACTCACCATCACCGACGATTGCACCGGCCTGTTCAACGCCCGCCACCTCTACCAGATGCTGGATGCCGAGGTTTACCGCTCAGCGCGCTTCGGACATGAGTTTACGGTGGTGTTTATTGATCTCGATCACTTCAAGCAGGTGAACGACACGCACGGCCACCTGGTGGGAAGCAAACTGCTGGCCGAAGTTGGGAATGCGATTAAAGAAAACCTGCGGCTGATTGATTCTGCCTTCCGCTACGGCGGCGACGAGTTCGTTGTCCTGCTGCCGCAGACCGGCAAAGACCAGGCCCTGATCGTGGCCAAACGCTTGCGCGACCTGTTCCGCGGCAGCGCCTTCTGCGCTCCCGAAGGCCTGAATCTGAACGTGCGCGCCAGCATGGGATTGGCCACCTTCCCGGCTGACGCGCAGACCGCCCACGATATCATTCGCCAGGCCGACGAGATGATGTACGCGGTGAAAAATACTACCCGCGACAATATCAGCGTGGCCCAACGCGGGGTGGTGAAATAAAGCAGTTGTCAGTTCTCAGTTCCCAGTTCTCAGTTCCCCGTTCCCAGCTCTCAGTTTGTTTCTAAATAAAACATTTTTCTACTTGTCATCCTGAGGCAGCGCGAGCCGCGCTT
>DASSQB010000573.1:0-4226 GCA_035702725.1 Terriglobales bacterium
ACATCGTGGCCTGGCAGCGCACGGCTGAGATCGCGGGTGAGTACCTGAAGAAAGGCCGCCCGGTCTACATTGAGGGGCGCCTGCAGACCCGCTCCTGGGACGACAAGGACGGGCAGAAGCACTACAAGACAGAAATCGTGGCCCAGGACCTGGTGCTGCTGGGCGGCGGACGCGAGGCAGGCGAAGGACCGTCTGCCGGACGCAGCCGCGGGACCGCCGCCTCGGGCGCCGATTTCGACCAGCGCGCTCCCGAGCCGGATGTGGCCCACTCCACCACCATCACCGACGAAGACATACCGTTTTAGGGTGCGTCTGCGCCTAGGGTGTGCCGCAGGGCGCCTGCACGTTGCTGACCTCCGAAGAAGGGCGTCATGCTGAGGTCCTTCAGGGCCGAAGCATCTCGCGCCGCACTGCTGAGCTGCCACGTCTCATTGCTAAGTTCGGAGCTCTGACGCGGGCGAGGGCGCCCGCGCCACATTCTCTAATTGCCAACTCAGCTAAGGTTAACTGCTGCGATCTGGTTGATCTCCTCCTTCCGCTGCTCTGACCAACACCGCTTCCCTTCCCGCCATCTAAGAGCCTTGAACCTGGTATGAAAATCGGCCCTTACTGGTTGCGTTTACTAGTACTTCTCTGCGTTTTGGCGGCAATGGCACCGCTGGCATCCTGTGCCCGGCCCAATCTCAAACAGGCATTGCGCGCCAGCACGGCGGCGGCGCCCAATTCCTGGCCGCAGGTCCTGGCGGCCTACCAGCCCTGGTTTGGGGAAAAGAACCACGCCAACGTGGGGTATTCCTCAAATGATCCGGTGGTGCTGCAAAAGCAGGTCGCCGAGGCCAAGAACCTGGGCATCGTGGGATTTGTGGTGAACTGGTACGGGCCCGGCAAAAGCTTTGAGGATGGCAATTACGCGCTGCTGCAGAACCTGGCGGCCAAAAATGATTTCAAGACGGCCATTCAGTATGACGAAGCCGTTGATTCGCCCGGGTCAACTACTGACGCAGTGGTCAATGACCTTCGTTACGCTTACGACCGCTACATCGGGCCGCAGGCTGGGCCGTCGCGCGAGGCTTACCTGCGCTACGACGGGCGACCGCTGATCTTCATTTTTCCCAAGAACTCGGGAACTGATTGGAACCAGGTGCGGCAGGCGGTGGACTCATGGCCTGAGCCCGACCGGCCACTGCTGATTACGCAAGCCTATGGCGGAAACCATCCGGAAGCCTTCGACGGCTTCTATGCCTGGGTGGGACCGGGCGGCCAGGGCTGGGCGCCTGATGGCAGCCACTGGGGCGGACGCTACCTGGAAGACTTCTACCAGACCATGACTGCCAAGTATCCGGACAAGATTGCGGTGGGCGCGGCCTGGCCCGGCTTTGACGACTCGCATGCTCCCTGGAGCCAGAACCGGCATATCAGCCCGCGCTGCGGCAAGACGTTCGAAGACACCCTGCGCATGTTTCGGGCTTACTACAGCGACTCTCATCCTTTGCCCTTCCTGATGATTGACACCTGGAACGATTACGAGGAGGGTACGGCGATTGAGAAGGGGTTGCCGCGGTGTTGAAGCTTCGTAAAACCATTTCACCACAGAGACACGGAGGCACGGAGAAAGGCAAGTTCAGAAATCATTTCAAGTTGCCTAATGGTTGACGATGAGGAGTCAAAATTAGCCCTCATACCAGCAACATCCTGAATTGATTTTTCTCAGTGCCCCTGTGTCTCCGTGGTGAATAGATGTTCAGGCTGCGCCGTGGGCCAGCTTCTGTTGCAGGTCGGCGGCGATGAGCTGGCCGTGGAAGCGGCCGTTCTCGATAAAGATCTCGTTGGTGCGTGAGCCCGCCACGATCACGCCCGCCACGTAGATTCCCGGCACGTTACTCTCCAGGGTCTCCGGATCGCACACCGGGCGGCACTGCTCGGGCGAAAGCTCGATGCCCATGCTGGTCAGGAAATCGTAGTCGGGGTGGTAGCCAGTCATGGCGAAGACAAAATCGTTTTTCAGCACGCGCTCGCCCTCCGGCGTGTTGATGCGCACGGCGTCGGGCGTGACTTCCAGCAAATGGCTGCGGAAGAAAGCCTGAATTTCGCCGTTCTTGATGCGGTTTTCGATGTCGGGCTTGATCCAGTACTTCACGTGACTGTGAATGCCCTCTTCGCGAATTACCATGGTGACGCGAGCCCCGTGCCTCCACAGCTCCAAGGCGGCGATGGCAGCTGAATTCTTGGCGCCGACCACCACTACGTCCGTGTCGTAATAGGGGTGCGGCTCCTTGTAGTAGTGCATCACCTTGGGCAGGTCCTCGCCTGGAATGTTCATGTAGTTGGGAAGGTCATAGTAACCCGTGGCCACAATCACCTTGCGGGCACAGTAATCGTGGACAGCATCCTTGCGGTCCGCCGTGGTCACGCGAAAATTCCCGTCTGAGCCGGTGACCGTCTTTACCCACTCGTACTGATGAACCTTGAGTTCATAGTGCTGGGCCACGTTGCGGTAGTACTCCAACGCCTCCTGGCGCGTTGGCTTCATGTTGGCCGTGTTGAAGGGAATGTTGCCGATCTCCAGCAGCTCCGGCGTGGTGAAAAAGGTCATGTTGGCGGGATAGTGAAAGAGCGAATTGACCAGACAGCCCTTGTCAATCACCACCACTTTCAGACCTGCGCGCTGCGCCTCGATGGCGCAGGCCAAACCGGTAGGGCCCGCGCCGATGACCAGCACGTCCGTCCAGCCATCCGGACGGGCGTGAGCCTGCTTGCGCGCGAGAGGTTCAGGAGGCTTCCTGGTTTTGAGCATGGAATTGCGCGCCTTTGTGCGGGGGTTGCGTGGCACGGGTATTTCCCTATGCACGCGATTCTAGCATGCGCATTTTTGCGCTCCGGCGCAGCTACACGCGTCACAGGGGCGTGTGCGCTGCTGCCTGAACGGGCAAGGAACGCTTGCTATAATTTTTGGTTCTCGATGGCCTCATCTTCGCCATTGCGTTCATCCCTCTTCAGGAGTCAGCCATCATGGCGACCGCAACCAAGAACCTGACGCGTACGGAGAAAGACTCGCTGGGCACCAAGGAAATTCCCGCCGGCGTTTATTACGGCATTCAGACCGCGCGGGCGTTGGAAAACTACCCCATTTCCGGGATGCGCGCCCACCCCACCTTCATCAAAGCTCTGGGCATGATCAAGCAGGCAGCGGCGGAAGCCAACCAGGAACTCGGATTAGTTGACGAGAAGCGGGCGCGTGCCATCAGCCAGGCCGCCAGGGAAGTACAGCAGGGCAAGTGGGATCCCGAGTTTGTGGTGGATGTGTTCCAGGCGGGCGCCGGGGTAAGCCTGCACATGAACAGCAATGAGGTGATCGCGAACCGCGCTGTGGAGATCCTGGGCGGCGGGCTGGGCGATTACTCGGTCGTTCATCCCAACGACCACGTCAACTACGGGCAAAGCACCAATGACGTGATTCCCACCGCCATGCGAGTCTCGTCGCTGCTGGAACTGGAGAAGCTATACCCGGTGCTGGACAGCCTGGTGGCGGCACTCAACGCTAAGGGCAAGGAGTTCTGGAGCATTCTGAAGTCTGGACGCACGCACATGCAGGACGCAGTGCCCATGCGACTGGGCCAGGAGTTCGCCTCTTATGCAGGCGCTATTCGGCGCGCCAAAGACGCCATTCGACAAAGCTCAGATATGCTGCGCGAACTTGGCCTGGGTGGCTCTGCGGTGGGCACGGGAATCAATACGCATCCCGACTACCGCGAAAAGGCCATCGCCAATCTGGCGCGCATCTCCGGGCAGAAGCTCGAGCCGGTAGACGACATGCGCTATGCCATGAATTCCAACCTGGGCATGGCAGCGGTTTCTTCGGCGCTGCGCAACCTGGCGCTCGAGGTCATTCGCATTTCGAACGACCTGCGCCTGCTTTCCTCCGGCCCCAACACCGGCTTCGGCGAAATTAACCTGCCGGCGCTGCAGCCCGGCTCCTCCATCATGCCCGGCAAAATCAATCCGGTCATGCCGGAGCTGGCGGCCATGGTTTCCTTCCAGGTGGTGGGCAACGATGTAGCCGTGGCCATGGCGGTGCAGGCCGGGCAACTGGAGCTGAACGTCATGATGCCCACCATGGCCTACAGCGTGCTCCAGTCCATCACCATTCTCACCAACATGCTGCGCCAGTTCACCGACCGTTGCGTGAAGGGCATCACCGCCAACGAAAAGAAGAACGCGTTTTACGC
>DASSQB010000574.1:0-2427 GCA_035702725.1 Terriglobales bacterium
GTCGAGGAGCGCGCCTCCATGGAGTGCTTGCGCCACCAGGGATAGGCCTCGGCCAGCCAGAAAGCGTCAAAACCCGCGGCATCGCAGGCTTTAGCCATGCCCACCGTCTCCTCCAGCGGCTCCATGCTCAACTGCAACACCCCAACGCGGAACGGCACGCTCATGTGGTTCCCCTTCCTGACCCTTCTAAACTCAGAATAGCAATTTCAGCGGTATATTTTGTGCACTTGCCCGGCAAATATATTTGCTCTGCTGCCAACAGCCTGCAGTACAAATGAGGCCGGCGCCCTCTTGACGTACTTCCTTTTCCCTGTCAACCCGGCGAGCGTGAACCGAGTTTGCGAGGGAAGCGTGAGTCGAGAGACCTTGCGTTCTGCCGCGCGGACGACTGCGCCGTACTGACTCCCGACTACTGACTCCTGACTCCCGCCTCTCGCTCTTCTTCCCACGACTTCTCCAAACCCTTGATCAGCGCCCACATGGCTTTGTTCAGCGGCGTGGCCACGCCCGTCTTCTCCCCCCACTGCACGATGGCGCCGTTCATGAAGTCTACCTCCGTCTGTCGCTTGGCCAGCACATCCTGCAGCATGCTGGCTTTGTGCTTACCGGGCGCGTTGGCGCCTTTCATCACCAGGTCCCAGGGCTCGCCGTGTAGCGTAATGCCCAGCGCCTTGGCCACCGCCTTGCCTTCGTCAATCAGGTCTTTGAAAAGCTGCCCCGTGGGCGGCAGAAAAGTCGCCGCCCCATGGTGCAGCAGCGTGAGCGCTCCTACGGGATTGGTGGAGGCGTTGAATATCAGCTTGGTCCACTGCGCTCCACGTGCATCTTTGAGCGCAATGGTATCCATGCCCGATGCAGTCAGCATGCCCGCCAGTTCCTCCACCTGCTTCATCGGCGTGTTAGTCGGCTCAAACGGCCCAATCCACGTATCGCCTTTGATGTCGTAGCCAATGTGTCCTGGCTCAATGGGATGACCTGCGGGGAAAGTAGTGCCGCGAATCACGTACTTCACATGCTCGGCAATGATCTCTTCGTTGCCCACGCCGTTCTGTACCGAGCACACCGCGCTGTTTTCATCGAAGGCTCGGGCCGCCTGGGCGATGGCTGAGCGCGTGTGAATGCTCTTGGTGGCCACAATGCCATAGTCGCAGCGCGGAATTTCGGCAGCATCGCTGGTGGCGTTCACCCGAGCGGTGAAATCCGCGGCGCCGGAGAGCCGCAGCCCGCGCTGGCGAATGGCCGCCACGTGCGGCTTCCACACGTCATACGCCCAGATCTCATGCTGGCCGGAGCGCGCCAGGTGCGCGGCAAACAGACTGCCCACCGCGCCGCAACCTACGATGCAGATTTTCATGGTAGTTCTCAGTACCCAGTACCTGGTTCCCAGAAGAAGCATTTTGGGTTAACTAGGTACTAGGTACTAGCAACTGAAGTTCTCGTTTCATTGCCATTGAAAAACTTCCACGGCACGTCCGCCAGGCATTCGCCCTCGGTTTTGCCGATGCGATATGTATCCTGCGTGTAGAGGCAAACCTTGCCGTCTTTGTCCACCACCTGGGGGTGCAGCGAGAAGATCATGTTCTCACGCAGCGGGACCTCGGCTTTCGCGCCAATGGCGGGATGCTCAATCATGGTGGCGCCAATGGAGTGTCCGGAAAGATGGCCCAGCGCGAAACCGTGGCGGGCAAACGTATCCGCCACAGCGCGGTGCACGGTGCTGGCCAGCTCGCCATCGCGCATAAGCTTGCGCGCCGCCTCCAGCGCCGCGGGGTAAGCGTCTGCCATGGCTTGCGTGCGCGGGCTGGGTTTGCCGCTGATGAGCGCCCGCGAAAACTCCACCCAGTAGCCGCCAACGCCGGTGATCTCCAGCGAATAGAGCAACAGGTCGTCAGCCTCCACCACGCGATGCCCGGGCACCTTGAACGATGCCTCGGCCTCGCCATGTCCTCCAGATAGGAGAATGTTCATCATGCGCGGCCCGGCGCCGCGGGCGAAGAAGCGTTCCACCGCCGGCGCCATAATTTCCGCCTCGGTCTTGCCCGGCTTATAAGCCTCCACCAGCGCCCAGAAGCCGTCCAGGATGATGTCCATGGCGTCGCGCACTTCCGCCAGTTCTTCCTCGCTCTTCACCGCGCGAGCCATGTCGAACTGGAAATCAAACGGAACCAGCTCGAATGGCCCCTGCGCCAGCTCGCGGTAATCGCGCACCGCCATGATGAAGTTCATGCCATAGACGCCCACGCGCTTCCAGCCGTGGTCTTGGACACGCTCGCGCAGCCACAGCCCGGGCACCGCGGGCCACACCTGGTCGCGCACCCAGGGCTTGGCCTTGTCGCCGATCCAGCGGGCTTCCGCGGGAAACACCAGCGTGGGTTCGCCTTTCAGCGGCAACAGGACGTAGACGTAGCGGTGAACGACTTCGAAGCC
>DASSQB010000575.1:0-9420 GCA_035702725.1 Terriglobales bacterium
ATTGTGTTCGTAGCCGCGCTCAACATCCTGATTTCGCTCACCATGATGGTGATGGAGAAGACCCGCGACATCGCCGTGCTCATGTCCATGGGCGCGCGCAAGCGGCAAGTTCGCCGTGTGTTTATTGCCCAGGGGGTGCTCATCGGCGTGCTGGGCACCATCATCGGCCTGGTTGTGGGCTACGCGCTTTCCTGGGCCGGCGGTCACTACCATTTGATCTCGCTTTCGCCGGAAGTTTATTCCATTGACTACGTTCCCTTCGCGCCTACGGTGCTGGATGGCGTGCTGGTGGCGGCTGTGGCGTTGGCCATTTCCTTCGTGGCGACCATCTATCCTTCGTGGTCGGCAGCGCGGATTGCGCCCGCGGAAGCGTTGCGGTATGAGTAGCTCTTCAGTACCTAGTATCCAGTACCTTGTACCCAGTCCTTGGTCGTGTAAAGTCCAAGAGGGCAAGGTTTCCTCTCCCGTTCTGGGACGTCCATCCGAACAGCAAGACACGCCAAGACGTACTCGCAAAGATTCTTGGCCTAAGATTTCATTATGGGGCACTTCAAGGATCTGGTCGCTTGGCAGAAATCGATCGAGCTAACAGCGGAGCTCTACAATCTCACTGAGATGTTTCCAAAGCGTGAGCTATACGGCTTGGCCGACCAGATACGTCGGGCTGCCGTTTCTGTTGCCAGCAATATCGCGGAGGGGCAAGCACACTTCAGCCGGCGCGAATTTTGTCATTATCTGCATTATTCCCGCGGTTCGTTGGCTGAAATCGAAACGCAGATCATCATCGCGGAGCGTCTTCACTACATCTCCAAGTCTCAACTGGACACCGAACTGCAGCGAATCCATGAGATCGGCCGAATTATCAATGGCTTCATAAACTCTCTAACTGCCCATAAAGCTGCGTGATTGCCGCGAGGGTTCCTCCTCTGAAACTAGGTACTGGGTACTGGGAACTTCTGCGATTCTTGACTACTGACTCCTTGTTCCAACCCCACCGGCTCATCCATCATGTGCAAGAACCACTTCTCCATCACGACGTTCTTCGCGAACCACTGCATTCGCAATAATCGCCGCGCAATTCCCGCCACCATCCTGGGTGAGAGCCGGCGCCCCACGGCCGTGGCCCAGTCGCCGCGTGTATGACCATAACGCTGTCGCAGCAGGCCAACATATGGCTCCAGCTTCTCCCGCCGGTAATCTCCTGCCGCCTCACTAATTACTTTTGCGGCCAGCAGGCCCGATTCAATTGCCGGCCGAATTCCCTCCCCGCTCTGTGAATAGGCCAGCCCCGCGGCATCGCCGATCAGCATTACGCCGTCATCCACCAGCTTGCGCGTGGTCTTGGAGTAAATGAGATAGGCGTGGCCGAGGATTGAGGCCGGCAGCTCAAATGCCACCTTGCCCGTGCGCTTCAGAAAAGCGAGAAACTCGGCCATATGCGCCGACAGGCTGCGCCGGTCCAGCCGCCCCAGTCCCACATTCAACACATTCCCTTTGCGGAAGCACCACCCATAGCCGCGCATGTCGGCGCAGAAATAAAGCTCCGGAATCTCCGGCCTGATGGAGCAGGCAGCCTGCTGCCGGGCGTCCATCTCGAACTCGGCCTCCTGCGCCACCACAATCTCCTCGCTCCCCATTTTCGCGCCCAACTGCTTGGCCACCGGGCAGAAGTGCCCGCCGGCACCGACCACCAGCCGCGCCTGGATTTCGCCATTTACCAGCCAGACGCCGTTGCGCCGCTCCATGCCCTCGAAGGCCAGGTCTTCGAGAACTGGCGCGCCGCAACGCTTGAGCAGGTAGTCATCAAATTCAAAGCGGCGGATGCCGTAGCTGACCGGCCGCCCATAGTTGGTCTCAACTTCGGGGTCTCCCATGCGGCTGGTGCGAAACCCGTAAATGGGTTGGAAGGCGCGTTCGCGAGCGTAGTCGGCGGGGTCAAGCTGCAATTCGCTGATAATTTGCGGCGTGATCCAGCCGCCGCATACCTTGTCGCGGGGGAAGGTTTGCTTGTCAATGATGAGCACGTCCAGGCCCGAGCCGCGCAGCGTCCAGGCGCAGGAAGAGCCTGCCGGTCCACCGCCCACGATCAGCACATCACATAATTTCATTGCGCTCATACCCGGTTACGGGCGTAACATAGTCTTCAGCATTTTCGCACAATTAAATTTTGCCTCGGCTACATCCGTTTTCCGGGCGGCAGCATCTCAGGAATCCGGTTGCGCCTTTCCTCAAGTCTCTGCCCGGAGCACGGCCGCTTGGACGCCGAGCGCCGGGGCGCCACGACCTTCATAACTGCTGAAAGGAGCACGCCATGGCTCCCCTTATTGAAGCTGAACGCTGGTGCGAGCAGGTGGTTGCCAGAAGCCTGGTGACCGCACGCGCTGTGGACTGCCATCGTCCCGCGGTTTCCATCTGCCCCGGTTGCAGCAGCGGCATCTGCGAAGAGCATGCGGTGGTCTGCTCAGAGTGCGGACTGATCTTCTGCGCCCGCTGCGACCATGTGTGCCGCCAAGCTCAGGTGGCGTAGTCTGCCAAAGAGCACCGGATAGCCCCTAACCACCAGCTACAAACTTCCACGTACCTCCCTGCCTCAGTCCGCAGCCTGTAACCGGCTCGCACTCTCCGGCTGCGGCTCATAAAGATATGCCCGCGTCCAGGGAATCGTTTTGCACTGCGAGCCCGCGAACACCACTTGAAATAACTGCATCGTGCCCGAACGAAAGGCGGCTACCGAACCCGCCAGATACAACCGCCACATGCGCACGAAGCGCTCATCGAACATGGCTGCCACCTGCTGCCGCGAACCTTCAAATCGCACCAGCCAGTGCTCCAGGGTGCGGGCGTAGTGCAGGCGCAGATTCTCTACGTCGAGAACGGCAAAATCCCAAGGCTCGAAGATGTCGGCCACCTCGCGCAGGGTGGGGGGATAGGCACCGGGGAAAATGCGCTTGCGGACCCAGGCATTCAACGGTCGCCGCCGATTGCGGCCAATGAAGTGCAGCAGCCCACGCCCGCTGTCACTGACGGTTTGGTGGATCAGCCTGCCCAGTTCCCGGTAGTGCGCCCGCCCCACGTGCTCCACCATGCCCACCGAAACAAACGCATCAAAGCGGCCGTGGATGTTGCGGTAGTCGTCCTCAATGAATTCCACCCGTCCGTCCAGCCCCTCCTGCTGCGCCCGCCAGCGCGCGTACACAATCTGTTCGTGCGAAATGTTGAACGCCTTGACTTTCACTCCGTACTGCCGCGCCATGTGCAGGGCAAGGCTGCCCCAGCCGCAGCCTGCCTCCACTACCCGCTCTCCGGGCTGCAGCCCCACCTTACGGCAAACATGGTCCATCTTGGCAAGCTGCGCTTCCTCCAGCGTCGCCGAAGGTTCCGGAAAATAGGCGCAGGTATAAACCAGGTTGCGGTCCAGCCAGAGCTGGTAGAACTGGTTGCCGAGGTCGTAATGATGGTGGATGTTGTGCTGCGACCCGCTCCGGCTATTGCCCTGGGCAAGTCGAAGCAACAGTGACGCCAGTCGCGGGTACCAGCCGGGTTTTTCGAGCGCCGCCATGGAGCGATACACGCTTTCCAGCAAAGTCAGCAGGTCGCCCTGAACCTCAAGTGAACCATCGGCGTAGGCTTCGCCGAATGCGACTTCCGGATTCAAAACAATGCGCATCAGGGTGGCGCGGTCACGGATGACCAGGCCAGCAACGGGAGAAGCATCCTTCGGCCCAACCGCCGGGCCATGTTTCAAGGCGATGCGCACCGGCGGGCTGCCGGCGGCAGCATATAACTTTTTCAGCAACCAATTTTCCGCGGAGGAGGACATACGAGCCCCAACCATGGCCTCTCCTTGCGCCAGCTTCGCCGGCGAACGTAAAAGGTTAGCCGTTGCGCTGGCCCTAGTAAATCCCTAAGGCACCGAATGGCATGCATCTTAATTTCTGCGGCCGGTCTGGCAGGCTGACGCGCGATCTCGTTCCTGAGTGCTGAGTGCTGATTGCTCGGGGTGACCGCTAGGAACTGTCTAACTGCCTACTCGTACCTCAGGGCCACGATGGGATCCACCCGCGCCGCCCGCCGCGCCGGGAGGTAACACGCTCCCAGGGCAACACCAGCAATCAACACCAGCGCGCTGATGAATACCAGCCACGGAGATACGGTGAGCCCCATCAGGGCGCTCGCAAGCACGCGTGGAACGGCGGCAGCTCCCAAGATGCCAAACAGGAGGCCGAATACCGCCAGCCTGGAGCCCTCGCCCATTACCAGGCGCAGAATGTCGTGCTTGGCAGCACCCAGGGCTACGCGGATTCCTATTTCGTGCGTGCGCTGGAGCACGAGGTAGGAAATGACGCCATAGATGCCGACCGTCGCTAGCATAAGAGCCAGGCCGGCGAAAATGACCAGCAACTCCCCGATGAGCCGGGAACCCGCTCCCCCACCTTGGCTGTACATTACCTGCTCCATAGTCATGACGTTGCTGACCGGCTGATCCTTGTCTATGTCCCAAACCGCCTGGCGCAGAGCTGGGGCTAGCGTGCTGACCGCAGTGGCGCTCCGTACCGCCACCGACATCCGGGAGGTGGGAAACTGCAGATAACTGGCGTAGATTTGCGGATGGCCTGCGGTTTGTCCCACCCACTCATCTACGTTGCCGGCCAGGCCTATGATTTCGCGCCATACTGGCTGGCCCGAGCTGTCGCTGCCGACGCTGATGTGCTGGCCTACTGGGCTGTTCGCGGGAAAAAACTGCCGCGCGAATTCACGGTTGATCAGGACCACAGGGGGCGCGCTCGCATTATCGGACTCGGTAAACGTCCTGCCCTGCAGCACTGGAATTTGCATGGTGCTGAAATAACCCGAAGTCACAGTGTAGTAGGTGGCCCGCGGCCGGTCGCTTTCCGGCAATGGCGGCCGGCCGGCGATGGCAAACGCCAGCGCCTCTGTGCCCAGTCCAGTAGGCAGGCTGGAAGCTGCGGCGGCGGCCTGCACGCCGGCGAGCCCGCGCACGCGCTCAGTCAGCTGCTGAAAAAACTCGCGCTGCCGGGCCGGATCGGAATATTCGCGGCTGCTGAGCGCCACCTCGGCTGTCAGCACCTGTCGCGGGTTGAAGCCGTGGTCGCCCCGTATTTTCTGCTGGAAAAGCCGGATCATCAGCCCGGCGCCGGTCAGCAGCACGACCGACACGGCGATCTCTCCCACTACCAGCAGCTGCCGCATCCTCATGCGGCTCTTGCCCCCGCTTCCTGTCCGGCTGCTCTCCCGCAGCGCAGGCTGCAGGCTCGACTTGGTGAGCTGCAGCGCAGGAGCCAGGCCAAACACCAGAAGTGAAAGCATCGCGAGGGCGATCGTGAAAATCAGGACATCGTTGTCCAGCCCAAAGCGGATCCCCGCAACGACCTCGTTGAAACTGAATGCCGCCTGCAGGACGCGAATCCCGGCATAGGCCAGCAATAAACCGAGCCCTGTTCCTAAAACGCAAATGAGCAGATTTTCGGCCAGCAACTGCCGCACCAGCCGCAGCCGGCGCGCCCCCAACGCGGCCCGGATGGCGATCTCCTGCTGCCGGCCGCTGCCGCGCGCTATCAAAAGGCCGGCAATATTGGCGCAGGCTACCAGCAGCACAAATCCGACCGCCGCCATCAGCAGCACCAAGGCGGGACGCACTTCCGCGTCGCGCACCTCGAATTCCTGCAACGAAAGCAGCTTCGTTTCCCAGCCTCTGTCAGCCTCGGCATAGGTCTTTTCCAGGCGTTTGGCGATAGTGCTCATTTCCGCCTGCGCCTGCTGCACAGTGACGCCTTCGGCTAGCCGCCCGACCACAAAGAAAGAACGCGATTTGCGCCCCTCCCCGCTCAGCTCTTTGGGTGTGAATGCCAGGGGAGTCCAGGCCTGCGCGCCAAATATCCACAAATTGAACGATGCCGGCATCACCCCAACCACAGTGCAGGCCTGCCCGTCTATATCCACCGTCTTGCCCAAAATCGCTGGATCGCCTGAAAACTTTCGTTCCCACAGCCCATGGCTGAGAACTACCTCGTGCTCCCGGCCCGCCTGCTCCTCTCCCGGAAGGAATGTGCGGCCTTGCGCCGCTGCCATTCCCAGCAATTCAAAGAAATTGGCGGATACCCGCATGCCCATCACGTGCTCGGGTGGCCCCTGTCCGGTAAAGGTGTAATCGTGCCACGCATCCATTGCCGCGAGGGCGTTGAATGCCCGCGCCTGCTCCCGCCAGGAAAGAAAATCGGGCGCCGACGCCGGCCGTTCCGGGCTGTCCTCCAGCCCCCGGCTGCGGCTGACGGAAAGCAGCATCATGACATGGTCGGGATTGGCGACTGTCGGCTTGCGGAGCAGAATGCCGCTTATAGTGCTGAAGATGGCACTGTTGGCGCCGATGCCCAGGGCCAGCGTGACGACCGCCACCACGGTGAAGGCGGGAGCCTTGCGCAACGTGCGTACTCCGTAGCGCAAATCCTGCAGCAGGGTTTCCAGCCCCGGCAGGCCGCTGCGGTCGCGGTAAATTTCCTTCGTCTGCTCCATGCCACCCAGGCGCATCAGCGCCCGCCGGCGCGCTTCTTCTGGCGTCATGCCCGCGCGCAGGTTGTCTTCAATGTGGAACTGCAGATTGCTCTCCAGTTCCTGCGCCAGTTCGCGCTCCCGCTGCCCTTTGCGAAACGTCCCGGCCAATCTCAACAGAACTGCGCGCAGCCTTCGCATATTTCGCCTCTACGTTGTTACAGAAAACCCTTTTCCCCCTCGGAGTCTCCTCCTGACTCCTGACTCCTTCTCGCTCAATGCTCACGGGCTGAGTGCTGAATGCTGAGTGCTGGCACTCTGCCAACCAGGTACTAGGTACTGGGTATTTTTCCCAGAAAACGCCCCACAATCGCAGTCGCCTGCTCCCACTCCCGTGCCTCTTTTTCCAACTGCTTCTGACCGGCGCGGGTCAGCTTGTAATACTTTGCCTTGCGATTGTTCTCCGAAACACCCCATTCGGAGCTGATATAACCTTCCTGCTCCAGCTTCAGCAGCGCCGGATAGAGCGTGCCGTAATTGAGTGCCAGCAAGTAGCCGCTGGTCTGCTCAATCCGGCGGGCGATGCCATAACCATGTTGCGGCCCCATGGTTTGCAGCGTCTTCATCACCATCAGCGCCAGCGTTCCCTGCCAGACGTCGGTTTTGTCGCCCACCGCTGCTCCTCCTATTGGAAAACCATAGAAATAAGCTCACAGCATGGCACACTTCCTATGGGTTGGCAATAGGACTCGGGCCTAGGATTTTCGCCAGTTTGGCAGAGCCAAAAAAGTAACCTGGCCGCAGTCCCATTCGCCTGATTGGCCGGTTTCGGAGTATTCTTTCTGCTCGCAAAAACAAGGAGCCTTCATGCAGCTCTCGCGCCGTGGTTTCCTGCGTTCTGCCAGCATTGCCGCCGCCGCATCTGCCGTTCTCGAACTGCCCGCGCTGGCCGCTCCCCCGCAAGTGGAAGCCGCGCACCGGGGCGACATTCCTCCCGGCGCCATCAAGCTCAGCAACAACGAGAACGCCTACGGGCCCTCCCCCAAAAGCCTGGCTGCCATGCAGGCAGCGGTGGCGGAAGGCAATCGCTATCCCGACCGTTACAACCACCAACTGGTGGAAAGCATTGCGGCATTTCACAAGGTGAAGCCCGAGCGCGTGCTGCTGGGCTGCGGCTCCATGGACATTCTGCGCGCGGCTGCAGGCGCGTTTCTGGGCCCTGGCAAGGCGCTTATCATCCCGCAACCCACTTTTGAAGCCATTGCTGATTATTCCAAGCCTCTGGGTTCTCAAACCATAAAGGTGCCGCTGGACAGCAAGTATGCGCACGACCTGGATGCCATGCTGGCCAGCGCGCAGAAGCAACCTTCGCTGATTTACGTCTGCAATCCCAATAATCCCACCGCCACCATCACCCCACGCAAGGATCTGGAGACCTTCTTCGGCAAGCTGCCGGCCAACGCAGTTGTGCTCCTAGACGAGGCCTATCATCACTTTGCTATCGGCTCCCCAAGCTATGAATCGTTTCTCGACCGGCCGGTGGAGGACGAGCGCCTGATCGTGAGTCGCACGTTTTCCAAGGTTTACGGACTGGCCGGGATGCGAATCGGCTACGCCATCGGCAGCGGCGAAACCCTGAACCGCCTGCACGCGTTCCGCTCCGTCGAATGCCAGAACACAGCCGGAGTGCGGGCCGCCATAGCCGGCCTTGCCGACCAGGACTACGTGCGGATGGCGATTGCCCGCAATGCGGCCGACCGGCAGGAATTCTTCCAGCAGGCCCACGCGCGCGGGCTCAAGCCGATTGACTCGCGGGCCAACTTCATCATGATGAACGCCTCGCGGCCGGGCCCGGCGGTGATTGACTACTTCCGGAAAAACAACATCATCATCGGGCGCAAGTTCCCACCCATGGATAATTACGTGCGCATCTCTCTGGGCAAGCCGGAGGAGATGCGCCAGTTCTGGCAGGTCTGGGACCAGATGACGCGGGCCATTCCGGCGGCAGGCTGATCAGGGAGACCATTCCCTAACCGTCCCTAGAAAGGGTAAGGCAGAGAGCGTGCGGGCGCCGGCGCTCGCGCGGGCGGGAACTCCGATGCGCGGCCAAACACGTATGTAAGACGCATGAGCACCTTGCCCGGGGGAAGCTTCACGTCCTCATTTGTAAAGTTCGACGCTGCGTAGAGTGACCCTGTCCGGTTTAAAGTCGCAACAGCTAAATCCTGTGATTCCGCCCGTGACTAGGATTTGTCTGTTGTTCAATAACGTGGCAACATGCTCGGCCCGGTCCGCTTGGAGACTCGCAGCTGCCGTCGAACCCGAAGTAGCCGGATCGAACAGTTCAGCGGTAAATATCGTCTCCCACTCTGGTTGGGCATCGCCGTCGAAACCGTGTGTGTACCCTCCCACAACCAGCACAGTTCCATTTGCGAGCAGAGTGGCGGAGTGGGAATCGCGCGCGACTAGAAGTTTCCCAGCGGTCCGAAACACGCCCTTAGTGGCATCGTAGAGCTCTGCGCTGTCCAGGGAAACGGGTTGGGCGGCAGCGCCGCCGCCCTCTGGCGGCATGACCTGCGAACCGCCCAATATGAGAACGTTGCCATTCTGCAGAAGGGTCGCCGTGTGGTGAGCACGAGCCTCGATCAGTGATCCGGTAGCGCTAAAAGAGCCAGCGGCTGGATCGAAGAGCTCTGCGCTCGCTGTGTCGCTGACACTTCCGACCAACAGCACTTTGCCGCTGGAGAGTAGAGTGGCGGTGTGTTGTGCGCGCGCCAAATGCATGTTTCCGGTTAGGCTGAAAGTTCCAGTGCTTGGGTCATACAACTCGGCGCTGGACAGTGATGCGCTTCCATTATCCTGGCCACCTGCAATCAATACCTTGCCGTTGGGCAACAGTGTTGCGGTTGCGCC
>DASSQB010000576.1:0-7088 GCA_035702725.1 Terriglobales bacterium
TAAGCGATTTGCCCAACGTTGACGTCCCCACCATCCAGGTAAATGCCGCGCTGCCTGGGGCCAGCCCGGAGACCATGGCCTCATCCGTCGCGACGCCACTGGAACGGCAATTCACCACCATTGCCGGCATCACCCAGATGACCTCCACCCGCACTTACCGCCAGCTCGCCGTGCTTGATAAGGGAATTCAGCCGGGCGAGCGCGTAATTGTGGATGGCCAGTACCGGGTAATTCCCAACGGCAAGGTACAAGTGGTGCGCACGGTGCCGGTCACACCCAAGCAAGTGGCCGACAACGCTCCCGCTTCCGGAGATCCGCAGTGACAGGTCTGTTCATTCGCCGTCCCATCATGACCACGCTGGTGATGGTGGCGATCGTGATTTTTGGCGTCTTTGCCTACCTTGCTCTGCCGGTAAGCGATTTGCCCAACGTTGACTTCCCCACCATCCAGGTAAATGCCGCGCTGCCAGGGGCCAGCCCGGAGACCATGGCCTCATCCGTCGCGACGCCACTGGAACGGCAATTCACCACCATTGCCGGCATCACCCAGATGACCTCCACCAGCCAGCTGGGGTCTACCAGCATCACCATCCAATTTGACCTGTCGCGCAACCTGGATGGAGCGGCGGTGGACGTGCAGTCCGCCATCGCTGCCGCAGGCGGCCAGCTGCCCCCTAACCTGCCGACGCCGCCCACCTTCCGCAAGGTGAATCCGGCGGAGTCGCCCATCCTTTACCTGGGCCTGACATCCAACGCCATGCCGATTTACTCCGTGGACGAGGCCGCCGAGACCACCATGGGGCAGCAGCTCTCCATGATTCCTGGCGTGGCTCAGGTGCAGGTGTTCGGAGCCTCCAAGTTCGCGGTGCGGGTGGACGTGGACCCCAACAAGCTGGCGGCCCAGCAAATCGGAATTGATGAGGTGGCGCAGGCCATCCAAGCCGGCAACACCAATCTTCCGGTGGGCAGCATCTACGCCTCCGACAAAACCTACACCCTGCAATCGAATGGACAACTGCTGAATGCCGCCCAGTTCCAGCCGCTGATCGTGGCTTATCGCAATGGCGCCCCGGTGCGCCTGGATCAGCTCGCCACTGTGGTCAACGGCACCCAGGACACGTACGTCAAGGGCGCCCTGAACAATCAGCGCGCCGTGGTGCTTGCCATTCAGAAGCAACCGGGGACCAATACGGTGGAGATCGTGGACGCTGTCAACCGGGTGCTGCCCCGCCTGGAACAGCAGATTCCGCAGTCCATCAAAATCACCACCCTTTATGACCGCTCCGTCTCCATTCGCAAGAGCGTGAATGACGTGAAGTTCACGCTGCTGCTGGCCATCGTCCTGGTGGTGCTGGTCATATTCCTGTTCCTGCGCAACGCTTCCGCCACCATTATCCCCAGCCTGGCGCTGCCCATCGCAATCGTCGGCACGTTTTCTGTGATGTACCTGCTGGGCTACACGGTGGACAACTTGTCTCTGATGGCGCTGACGCTCTCCGTGG
The DNA here is from genome assembly GCA_035702725.1 of Terriglobales bacterium. Classification (GTDB taxonomy): domain Bacteria; phylum Acidobacteriota; class Terriglobia; order Terriglobales; family Acidobacteriaceae; genus JAICWP01. Next base: position 1,503 of record DASSQB010000576.1, read on the forward strand.
GCTTTGTCGTGGACGACGCCATCGTGATGCTGGAAAACATTGTGCGCCACATGGAGATGGGGAAAACGCCGCTGCAGGCGTCGCTGGACGGCGCCGGAGAGATCGGCTTCACCATTCTTTCCATGACCCTCTCTCTGGCCGCCGTGTTCATCCCCATCCTTTTCATGGGGGGCATCATCGGACGTCTGTTGCACGAGTTCGCTGTGGTCATTACGGCTGCCATTCTGGTGTCAGGGCTGGTGTCGCTGACTCTGACCCCCATGCTGAGCAGCCGCTTCCTGCGCCCGCCTTCGCAAGAGCGGCATGGCGCCTTCTACAACGCCACCGAGCGCATGTTTGACGGCGCGCTCAAGTTCTATGACTGGTCGCTGGCTCGAGTGCTCCGCCACAAGCTGGCAACCCTGTTGATCAGCTTTGTTGTCGTCGGCCTTACTCTGTTCCTTTACGAGAGCGCAAAAACGGGATTCATCCCCAACGAGGATGCGGGACTGCTCTTCGGCTTTATTCAGGCGCAGGAAGGCATCGGCTTCGACCAGATGGGCCAGAAGATGCAGCAGATTGCCAACATCACGATGGCCGATCCTAATATCGAGCTGACCATGACCTTCTACGGGAGCCCGGTCAATCAGGGGCGCATCTTCATGCACATGAAAGACGTGAAGGATCGCGTCAACCAGATGAGTGCCGACCAGGTGATCCAGGAACTACGCGGCAAGTTTCTGAGCAACGTTCAGGGCGTTTATGTGTTTCTGCAGATCCCACCAACCATCAACGTGGGCGGCAGCCTGACCAACGCACAGTATCAGTATGCGTTGCAATCGCCCGACATTAAGGAACTGTACTCCGACGCTCCGAAACTGGAAGGAGCGCTGCGCAGGATTCCGCTGCTGCAGGACGTGAGCAGCAACCTGCAGAACCACAACCCGCAACTGGATGTGAAAGTAGACCGCGACAAGGCCTATGCCTTGGGATTGACCGCGCAGCAGGTTTCTGACGCGCTCTACTCCGCCTTTGGGCAGCGTGAAGTAAGCACCATTTACGCGCCCAGCAATGAGTACTATGTCATCCTGGAGCTGCAGCCGCCTTATCGGAACAATCCCCAGGCTCTCAACATGATTTATGTGCGGGCCAACGACGGCAAACTCATACCCTTGAGCACCGTGACCCAGGTGGTGCCCGACCTGGGGCCGCTCACCGTCAACCACCTGGGACAGCTGCCCGCAGTTACGCTCAGCTTCAACCTTAAACCCGGAGTCTCGCTGGGCGAAGCCACTAAGGCGGTGGAGCAAGTTGCCAACCAGATGCTCCCGGCGACCGTGCAGCGGACTTTCCAGGGGACGGCGCAGGCATTTCAACAATCGTTTCGCGGCCTTGGATTGCTGCTGGTGGCCGCCATTCTGGTCATTTATATCGTTCTGGGAATTCTGTACGAAAGCTTCATTCACCCGCTGACGATTTTGTCCGGCTTGCCTTCGGCCGCGGTGGGCGCGCTGGCTACCTTGATCGTGTTCCACCAGGAACTGAACCTATACTCCTTTGTCGGCATCATCATGCTCATCGGTATTGTTAAGAAGAATGCCATCATGATGATTGACTTCGCCCTGGCCAACGAGCGCGAGAAAGGCGAAACCCCTGAGGAGTCTATCTACCAGGGCGCCCTGGTCCGGTTCCGCCCCATCATGATGACTACCATGGCCGCTCTCATGGGCATGGTGCCGGTAGCGGTGGGTTGGGGAACAGGCTCGCTGCAAGGGTTAGGCCTCGCGGTGGTAGGCGGCTTGATCTTTTCTCAAATCATTACGCTTTACATCACGCCCGTATATTACGTCTACTTGGACGAGATACAGAACTGGCTAAACCGCAAGTGGTCGCGCTTTACCGGCCGGCGCAAGCGTGAGCCCCTGCCGCATGAGCCCGTGCACGCCGACTAGAAGCGCGCCTTATACCTCAGCATAAAGGGCAACTAAAGCAAAGTAACGGCCGGCTATCATCCTGAGTAGCAATAATTCACGTTTACGGCGTATGATGCATAAATCAGTTCATAAGTGTAATTACTGCAGTTAACCTTCTAGTTGTGTCGAGAAAGGAACTCGAGATGGCTAATATTTCAGGAGTAGTAACTCAGCTGCGCCATGAACGCGAGCGTCTGTCGCGCGAACTTGAACGTCTTGACAATGCTATTGCTGCCCTTGGTCACATCGACGGCAGGAGTAACGGCCGAACGGCCGCCGCAAAACGTGGACGCCGGCCACGCCGCAAGCTTTCGGCAGCGGCACGGGCGAGGATTGCCGCCGCTCAGCGGGCACGTTGGGCAAAGGTGAAAGCGAGACAGGAGAGAAAGGCCGCTTAAGGGCCACGGACGGGCGCTCCCAGGTGCTCCAGCTCAGTGAATGCTTTTGATATAGTCAGCGGGCAAGCCTAATTGGCGCGCCAGAGTACGCAACTTACTCGCATATTCCGAGTTAGCCTCTGCCGGACCTGGCGGCACGACGAGATTGAAGCACAAGGCGGGAACACGTGAACGGTCGCTAAGTTCACTTATTACCGCCTCGGGCTGGTAGGCGCGTACACTCGCCTCGGAGTACAGTTGCTCGATCTCGTCGTGAGTTAGTTCCATCAGCATGCCGTAAGCGCGAGCCTGGTTACTTTCCATAAGTGTTGCCCGCTGGCCGATACGCAGCGCGTAACCAGGAACGCACGCTACTCGAATATTCATCGGGTTAGCTCCTTTTGCACGTAAAAGACCGGCGTCCATGAACAGCCCGTAGAAGAAGACGTTGATGCGGCGCGCAGCCATAGATCTTAAGCCTCCTTTACATAAGCCCGCTCTCTAATCTGTGCCTATCAGGTAACTCGGCTGCACGAGTAACCAGCAGCCTTAACTCCACCAACTCCACGAACAATATGTTTCATAAGAGTTGTTCTGCACCAATAAGTAACATTCAGAATGACGAACAGCTTACTTGCAGCGCTGAAGACAGCATTCTGCGATCTCCACACAGTATCCGGCTTGGAGTTTAGATGGTTCATCTTAGCGGCGTCCTCAAGAATACGTTTTCCGTGTACACTGGCCTGCTCTTGTGGGGGAGCACCGGCAGATGAAAATTCGCCAATTGCTCATTGCTGCCTGCACATTTATCTCTATTTTCAATGTTGTCGCCTTCGCTCAGGCTGCCCCCAGTGCCTATAGCAGTCTGCGCTGGCGGCTCATAGGACCGTTTCGCGCCGGACGCATCACTTCGGTCAGCGGCGTGCCGGGCGATCCCGCCATCTATTACGCTGCCACGCCCAACGGCGGCATATGGAAGACAACCGACGGTGGCCGCGTGTGGAAGGCGGTTTTCGATGCTGAGCGCGTCGCTTCTGTCGGCGCTGTGGCCGTCGCTCCTTCTCAGCCCGACGTTGTTTACGCCGGCACCGGCGAGCAGGGGCGCGGCAATGGCGTTTACAAGTCCACGGACGCGGGCGCCACCTGGAACGCAGTTGGCCTGGCCGACACCCACTTCATTGCCAACCTGATTGTTGATCCGCGCAACCCCGAACTTGTGCTGGTGGCGGCCGGCGGCGATGCCAAGCCCGGACCGGATCGGGGGGTGTTCCGCACCACGAACGGCGGCAAGACGTGGAGCAAAGTGCTGTTTCGCGATAACGACACGGCCGCCGTGGACATCGGCTTCAATCCGGACAATCCACGCGAAGTATTTGCCGCATTGGAACGCCGGCCGCCACAGGGCGAGAAGAAACCACCCGCCGGGCCGGATGCCTGGATCTACCGCTCCAGGGACGAAGGCGCTACCTGGCTGCTTGTGCCGGGCAAAGGGCTGCCGGAAAAAGATCTGAGCAGAATCGGCGTGGCGGTGGCGCCCGCCACGCGCGGCCAGCGTGTGTTCGCAATCATGAATCAGGGCTTGTTCCGCTCCGACGACGGCGGCAACACTTGGCGGCGCATCACGACCGACCCGCGCGTGATCGGCAACGGCTACTTCAGCCGCGTATTCGTGGATCCCAAGAACCCAGACATCGTTTATGTGGCGCAAACCTCCATGTACCGCTCCGCTGATGGCGGACAGACGTTTCAGGCATGGAACGGGGCTCCCAGCGGCGATGACGTGCACGTACTCTGGATCAACCCTCATGATCCGCGTTACATGATCCTGGGCGTGGACCAGGGCGCCATTGTCAGTCAGGATGGCGGCCAGACCTGGTCCTCGTGGTTTAACCAGCCCACCGGCCAGTTCTACACCGTATCCACGGACGACCAGTTTCCCTATTGGATCTATGCCGCCCAGCAGGACAGCGGCACCGTGGCTACCCCCAGCCGCAGCGACTTCGGCGAGCTCACCTACCGCGACTGGTACGCCACTGGCGGCTTTGAGGTGGCGCACATTCTGGCTGACCCGCTCGACCCGATGACGGTCTATTCCAGCGGCTGGTACGGCACGCTCATGCGCCTGGACCGGCGCACTGGGCAAATGGTGCACGTGTTCGTTCCAGGGGACAAATACCGCACGTGGGTCATGCCACCCATTGCGTTTTCCCCGCGGGATCCGCACACGCTGTATCTGGGAGCGCAAAAAGTGCTGGAAACCGACGATGGCGGCGTCAACTGGCACGAGCTCAGCCCCGACCTGACGCGCGGCGTGCCCAAGAAGGCGGAGCCGCAAAGAAGGCCTACCAACCGCCTTACCGCGTTAACGCCTTCGCCCCTGCAAGCCGGCGTGATTTGGGCAGGCAGCGGCGACGGCCTGATTCACATGACGCGCGACGGCGGCGCAAATTGGCAAGATGTCACTCCGGGCAGCCCTGCCGCCAAAACACCATCAGCGAGGGATTCCCAGGAACAACCCGCCTATCCTCTGGTAGTGGAGCTCGAAGCCTCGCATTATGATCCCGGCTCCGCCTACGCCGTTGTGCAGGTGCCGCGCGAATTCAAACCCTACATTTTGCGCACTCGCGATTTCGGACACACATGGACCAACATCGTGCAGGGCCTTCCTGCAGATTCTGTAGCCTGGTCAGTGCGCGAAGATCCCCAGCGCAAAGGCCTGCTCTATGCCGGGAGCGAAACTGGCGTGTTCGTCTCCTTCGATGATGGCGAGCACTGGCAATCGCTGCAGTTGAATCTGCCCGCCTCGCCGGTGCGCGATCTGGCAGTGCACGGCAACGACCTCGTAGCAGCCACCTTTGGGCGCGCGCTGTGGGTTCTGGACGACGTCACTGCCCTGCGCCAGTTCACGCCTGAGATAACCGGCTCGGCCGTGCACCTCTTCCCTCCTGCCGATGCCGTGCGGGTGCGCTGGGATGAAAATCCGGACACACCACTGCCGCCGGAAACGCCGGCGGGAGCGAATCCGCCCGACGGCGCCATTATTGATTATTGGCTAAACGGTGCGGCCCCGGCGTCTATGACCTTGGCGATTTATGACGCGCACAACAACCTGGTGCGGAAATTTTCCACCACGCCTGAGCCGCCGCCTGCTCAACCTGCCAACGCGCCCGAATACTGGTTTGCTCCGGGTCCCGCGCTTTCTACAGGCCCCGGCCTCAACCGCTTTGTGTGGGACCTGCATTATCCGCACCCCGAGG
>DASSQB010000577.1:0-2803 GCA_035702725.1 Terriglobales bacterium
AAAAACGAACTGGCCAAACACGCGATAGTTGCGGACCAGCCAGGGAGCGATCAGCAGAATGCACAGCGTCAGCGAGATCGCCATATTGGCGAACACGGCAGCCGAGCGTCCGCGCAGACGCCACCACAGCCAGATCAGCGAGAACGGCAAAAACGACAGCAGGGTGGGATTGGTGAGCGCGATTGTCCCCCACAACAAACCCAGCAGGAGCCAGTCGCGGCGGCGCGAATTCTCCTCCAGGCGCAAAGGCAACAGGATGGCCAGGCTCAGCAGCAATGCAGAGAGGCTGGTCTCCCAGACCACGCGCACTGGCCAATAGATGGCGTAAGGGAAGAGGGCCCAGGTCCAGGCTGCCCAGCGCGCCGGTTGCGAGCCAAACATGCGATCGCCGATGCGGTAGATCGTCAGGCAGGTGAGCGCCGAAAACAGACTGTTAAGGGCAAGGATGACCCAGGCGGCCGCGTGCGTGTAAATCCCAAACAGCTTGAATACTCCTGCCAACAGGAACGGATAGAGCGGGGCTTCCCAGGCGGTGGGTCCGGTTGCGAGGTCGGTTGGGTTGGCGAACCCCTGGCCACTGGCCAGCGAGCGGGCGATGCGTCCCATCTCCCAGCCAAATTGAAAGTGATCGCGGCGGGGCGTGATGCGGTAAGTGTGGCCGACAGTGATGACCAGCAACCGCAGCAGCAAAGCAACCAGCACGATGAAAGCTGGGGAGCGAAAGAGCGTGTGACGCGCCGAGGTTGAGGATGTGTCCGGGGGAATTGCCGCCCTGGGGGAGAACTTCGCCTCAGCCGCATTCACACTCATGTTGCGATCGGAACTCAAGTTGCGCCAGTCTAGCACGCTGGGAAAGCGCCTTTGCCGGGGGAAACCGCAAGGTCCCCTTCGGCAAGCTCAGGGCAGGCTTTCGACTCGCGCTCGTTTCGCTGCGCTCAACGCGCGCTCCCTCAGGGTGACAGGATTGAGATTACAATCAAGCCAAGCTCACAAATCATGCAGCACCTCATCTACCTGGCTTGCGGTCCACGCAACGTGCACGTGCAGGCGCTCTATGCGGCGTACTCGGCGCTGGCGTGGAAGGGAGCGCTGGATCTGCAGGTGCATGTGTATACCGATGCGCCTGATGTTTTTCAGCCGCTCGCCGGTCACATTCAGACGCATGAGTTGACGGCCGAGAAGGTGCGCGCGTGGCGCGGGCCAGGAAATTATCCCTTCCGCATCAAGATTGCGGCGCTGGCGGAGGCGGCGCGCGCGCACGGCGAAGAATGCATATTGTTTACCGATTCCGACACTTTCTTCTTCGCCGATCTCGCGCCGGTGTTTGCCCGTATCGGGCCGGGCAGTGCTGTGCTGCATCGCAAGGAGTATGCGGTGCTGACCAATCCCAGCGGGCAGTTGCAGCGCTTCCGCAAGCGCATGGGCAAGTTTTATTTTCGAGGCAGCGCCATTGACCTGAACGCCGACATGTGGAATTCGGGTGCCATCGGCCTGCACCCTTCGCAGTTTCACCTGCTGCACACCGCTCTTGCGTTCATTGACGCTATTTCGCCGCACTACAAGAGGCAGCTGGTGGAACAGTACGCAGTAGCCTACTTTCTGCAGAAAAACGCGCAGGTACACGCCTGCGAGGATGTGCTGTTTCATTACTGGGCGCAAAAAGCCGAGTATCAGCAGGCAATTGAGCCGCGGCTGCAGCGGTGGAAATCCATACCGCTGGAGGAGGCGCTGGCGGAATTGCGCGGCAGCCGCATTGTGCTGCCCCCGTTTCAGCCTCGGCACGGCTGGGTGCGGCGCCTGAGTGACCGTGTGTTGGGCAGAGAGGAAGCGGGGGCGCAGTAACATTATCTGAATGGATTACTTCTTCGCCGCGGATTTTCGCGGATGACCCTGATCGCTAAGGTAGAGGGACTGAATGCTGAGTGCTGACTGCTGAATGCTCGTTTCGAGCCTGGCACTGATGCCACTTCCTTCCCCGTACCCTCGGTGGCCTTTGTGGTGAATAAAGAATTTGCTCCCCGGGGCAAACGGCGCTAGCATGGCCCGCTGCGGATACTGTGGGCAAGCCAGCGGCCAGGCACGCCGCGGCCGCCCGCTCCCCGGTACCGGCATTGCGGAGGTGGGAAATGGTTCGCGTTCGCTGGTCGGCCCTTCTGATTACCGTTCTGTTGGCGGCATGCGCGCACGCCCAGCTGGAAAAGATCATCATTCCCGCCGGCACGCCGGAAGACCAGGCGCTGCAGGCCATCAGCAATGAAACCGATGCGCAGAAGCGCGTCACCATGCTGCAGGATTTTGTGCAGAAGTTTTCGTCCAACTCGCAGGCTATGGCTTACGGCAACTGGCAGCTGGCGCAGGCCTACTCCAGCACCGGCGACAATGCCAAGGCGCTTGAGGCCGGCGACAAGGCGCTGGCCGCTGCGCCCCACAACCTGGACATCCTGGTTTCACAGGCAAGCATTGCCCAGCAACTGAAGGAGTGGGGCAAGGTGCTGGATTACTCCGTAAAGGGCGGCGAACTCTATAACGCTACCTTCGGCAAGGCCAAGCTGACCAACACCGCCGCCACCACCAGCGATCAGCCCAACGACACGGACAAGCAGTCCTACGAGTTCCTGGAAGCGGCGGGCTACAACGCCATTGCCGCCGAGCAGAACCCAAAAACGCGCATGGCTTACATCGAGCGCTACACGCCGGCTTTCCCCGGCTCCAAGTTCGAGGAGCCGGTTTCGCAGTACGCCATCTACAGCTTGCAGCAGCTGAATGAGCCGGACCGGCTGGTGGCCTATGGGGAGAAGTCGCT
>DASSQB010000578.1:0-5873 GCA_035702725.1 Terriglobales bacterium
GGACGGCTGAACATCTCGTACCAGCTCTCCACCCTTTGGCGGGCAAAGCCGGTGGCGAGGCCGCCGGCAAGGAACGAGAGCCCCATAATGGCGGTCAGTGCGGCAAAGTGATAGGCCTTCATCTTGCTAAGTTCGATTCCGCCGCCGCCATTTTCGATGGCCGCTCCCGACCAGCTTTACTGTGCCCCCAAGGGCGCGGAGACGTGCTCATGCACTATCAGCCACTCTGTTCCGGTTTTCTCCCAGATCACCGTCCAGCGAAAATCGCCCTCGCTCTTTTTCCCGTCCTTCGCTATGTCCACGTGATGCACGGTGGCGGTGCCCCACACCAGGCTGCCATGGCGGTGAATTTGGGAGTCATCGTTGACCGTGGCCTTCAGCGACTGAAACCCCCCGATCACCTGCACGACCCCCTTCTCGTACTCCGCCCAGCTGTTGTACTTGAGCGGGGCGATATCGAAGAAAACGTGCGGACCCTTGGCATAGTACTTCGCGACATTGGCGGGATTTCCCGAGCTCCATCCCGCCCAGATCGCATCCATCAGCGCCTTGCTCGGCGCTTCCGTGTTCGCCGCTGCCGAACTACTCGTAGCCTTGCTCTTGTGGGGTGTATTTTGTTGGCTCAAAGCTGGGAAGGCGAGAGTAAGCAGCGAGAGAACGATCACGCACGCAGTCCGCATGGAATTCTCCCTTCGTAGATGTGTTGGGCCGATTTCGGTGCGAATTGTCGCACGTTGCCGTCTCCGCCGCATACAATAACGTTTTCTAAGCCCGAGTTTTAGAGTTTTCCGTAGCAGTTCGGTCAAAGGGCCTGACGGAGGTTTCCGAAATCTTGAAACCTGCGAAACGTTGAAACTCTTTCCTCCAAACCTCAACACCGCTGGAGGAGACAGCCCACGATTGTTCACTCGCCGTCCCAACTAGAACTGGGAACCGAGAACTGAGAACTGCCGTTTGACGCTTTTCCGCAGCAAACGCTAAAATAACTGAGTTTGCCTGTATCTGCCGCCCATTCTGGGACGGGCTGCCGCCCGCACGCCGCAGCGCGGAACATAGCAAGCAAATCGCACATTTTCCCAGTGCTCCGGAAGTGTGCCTGGGAATCGAAACCAAGAGAGGCATCATGTACGCAGTCATTCGCGCCGGGGGAAAGCAGTATCGCGTGGCGCCCGGCGATGTAATCCGTGTAGAAAAGGTGGCGGATAACCAGCGCCAGGACGGCAATGTACAGTTTTCCGACGTTTTGCTGGTGTCCGGCGCTGAGGGTGAAGCCAACCGGCCGCAGTCAGAGGCCAGCGTCACCGGCCGTGTGCTGGGTGACGGTCGCGACGACAAGGTGCTGGTCTTTCACTACAAGCGCAAGAAGCAATATAAGAAGATGTTTGGCCATCGCCAGCCGTACACCGCCGTCCGCATCACCGAGATTGCTTTCGATGGCCAGCGCTTTACCGCCCCGGAAGAACCGGAGCGCAAGCCAAAACCGAAGAAGGCAGCGCCCGAGGCGGAAGCAGGCGAGGAGACGGAAAGCGCGCGTCCCCAGGCTAAGTCGGCAGCTCCGGCGAAGAAGGCCAAAGCTAAGAAGAGCGCTGCACCAAAGGCCAGCGCAAAGAAAAAGAAAAAGTAGTTAGACGTCATCGGCTGCTAGTTGGAAGCTAGCAGCTGATCCGCTAGGAGCTCTTATGGCCCACAAAAAAGGTTTAGGCAGTTCACGTAACGGCCGCGATTCCAATTCACAGCGGCTGGGATTCAAAGCTTTCGGAGGCCAGGTGGTCCCCGGCGGCACCATTATCGTTCGCCAGCGGGGCACGCGAGTGAAGCCGGGACTAAACGTCGGTCGTGGCAAGGACGATACCTTGTTCGCCAAGGTCAGCGGCCGTCTCAAGTTCGTGGATAAGGGTTCGATGGGCAAGTTCGTGATGGTCGAGCCCGTAACCGAGTCGTAATCTTTCACCGCCGAGACGCAGAGTACGCGAAGAGATTTGAATTTAAGCTCGATCTTCGTTCAGGCCACGTGCTCCTTGCGGGGCCTTTTCTATTCCAACCGGCTGCATTGATTCTTTCTCGGCGCCCTCCGCGTCTCGGGTAGATTTTTAAAATGTTCATAGACGAGGCCAAAATTCGCGTGAAAGCAGGCGACGGCGGCAACGGCTGCATGGCCTTTCGCCGGGAGAAGTTCGTGCCTCGCGGCGGTCCCTCTGGCGGCGATGGCGGCAAGGGCGGCGACGTGGTTATGGAGTCCAGCGAGCGCCACAACACCCTTGTCCACTTTCGCTTCAATCCCGAGTACAAGGCGGAGCGTGGCCGCCATGGTGAGGGCTCCAACCGCAAGGGCCACGACGGCGCCGACGTGGTGCTGAAAGTGCCGGTGGGCACCATTCTCTACGACGACGAGACCGGCGAGCGCCTGCATGATTTCTCCCACCCTGATGAGCGCCTGGTCATCGCTCGCGGTGGGCGCGGCGGACGCGGCAACGCCCGCTTTGCCACTTCTACTCACCAGGCGCCCCGCGAGTGCGAGCCTGGGCGGCCCGGCGAGGAACACGCCTACCGCCTGGAACTCAAGCTGCTCGCCGATGTGGGCCTGGTCGGCTACCCCAATGTGGGCAAGTCCACGCTGATTTCCCGCATCTCGGCGGCGCGGCCCAAGATTGCGGATTATCCCTTCACAACGATCGAGCCCAACCTGGGAGTAGTTGCAATCGGCCAGTTGGGCGACCCCGACCAGGTCAGCTTCGTGGTGGCCGACATCCCCGGCCTGATCGAGGGCGCGCACACCGGCGCCGGCCTAGGGACTCAGTTCCTGCGCCACATCGAGCGCACACGGCTCTTGGTGCATCTGGTGGACGTCTCCGATTCCAGCGGCCGCCCAGATCCGGTGCACGACGCGGAGGTCATCATGGGCGAACTGAAAAGCTTCGGCGCGCATCTGGAGGACAAGCCCACGCTGCTGGTCGCCTCCAAGATGGACATCGCCAACAAGGAAAAGCTGGCCAAGTTGCGCCGCTACTCCAAGAAGCACGGCTTGGAGCTGTACCCTATCTCCGCTGCCACCGGCGAAGGCGTCGAGCCGCTCAAGCTGGCCATCTCCCGCCGCCTGGAGGAGCTGCGTCATAGCGAAGCTGAAGCCCTCGCCGACTGATCGAGTCGTCGGGTGGTGGATTTCGGATGCTCCGTGGAAGCCCCGGACTTTAGTCCGGGTACGGGATCATGAAATTAGGGTGGGGCTTTAGCCCCTGAGAGTCACTATTATTTGCGGCAGTAGAGCCAGGCGGCTCGGTTCTCTGCTGGTCACCAGTAACGCTCTTTCGGTCCCCCCTTGCAACCTTCCTCAATTAACGCGAAACTACTGCTGAGAACCGAACGCTGTTCATGAATATCGCCCTCTTCGGCGGTACCTTCGATCCCGTGCACAAAGGTCATCTAGCGCTGGCCCAGGCGGCCCAGCAGCGCTTCGACCTCAAACAAATTCACTTTGTTCCTGCTAACGTGCCTCCCTTGCGCTCCAGTGAGCCCCTGGCGCCGTTTGAGGACCGCTATGCCATGCTGGCTCTGGCTACTCTGAGCGAGAAGGCGTTCTTCCCGTCTCGACTGGAGGCGCCGGACGCCGGAACCGGGGACCATCCCGGCGAGGTGGTTGAGATGCCGCGCATTCGTAAGGGCGCCAAAGCGGCGCACGGCCATATGCACCACGACCGGCCGGGGGTCAATTATTCGATTGACACGGTGCGCCGCTTCAAACGCACCCTGGGAAAGAGCGATCGCCTGTTTTTCCTCCTCGGCATTGACGCGTTTTTGAAGATCGCGGAGTGGAAGGAACCGGAAGCGCTGCTGGGCGAGGCGCAATTCATCGTGGGTAGCCGGCCGGGGCATAGCCTCGCCCAGGTGGCGGAAGCGCTGCCCGAAAGGCTTCGACCCAGGCAGGCCGTCAGCCAGGCATTTCGCAAGCAGCCGGCCCAGGGAGAACTGGTGCTGGGTCCGGCCCACATCCACTTTTTGGAGGACGTCAATGTGCCCGTGTCCTCTACCCAGATTCGAGCCGCCACCGCGAGCGGGCGCTCGCTGGCGCGCTTTGTACCCGAGCCGGTGGCGGAATACATCAAAAAGATGCGGCTGTACCGGGCCGAGGCTGGTTCGGCGCACGCTGTTGAACCAGGAGCTAAGAGCCAAAAGGCAAGAGCCAACGAGGGATGATCCAACTGTCTACTATGGCCAAGAAGAACAACCTCAAGCAGCAGGTCTCACAAGCCATCGGCGCTTGCGTGGAGAAGAAGGCGGAAGACGTCGCCATCCTGGAGATGGAGAAGGGCTCCGGCGCCTTCACGGATTATTTCGTCCTGTGCAGCGGCACGAATCCGCGGCAAATCCAGGCCATTTCCGACGAGGTAGAGCAGCGCCTCGAAAAGGTCGGCCTGCATCCCGCCCACGTCGAGGGCTACAAGCAGGCGGAGTGGGTGCTGCTGGATTACGTGGATTTCGTGGTCCACGTCTTTTCGGAGAAGGCGCGTAAATATTACGACCTGGAGCGGCTGTGGAAATCGGCTAGGCGCCTGGAGCCCTCGGAATTAACTGCCCGGCGCAGCCGGACACGCCCGCAGAACGCCGAGGAAGCATCCCACCCGCGCCGCAGGAAGGCTTGATGGCCAAGGCCGAACACGAGCCCACAGCATTCGCTGCAGCCGTTTCGGCCGCTGCCCCGGCTGTCGCCTCTCCTGCCGAGCAGATTCTCACTTCCTGGGTCGTCGCTGACCCTCTCTCCCGTGAGCTCCTTGAAAAAGCCACACGCGTGGCTGCCAGCGCCTCCACCGTGCTGATTCGTGGTGAGAGCGGCACCGGCAAGGAGCTGCTTGCTTCTCTTATCCACTACCTGGGTGCCGGGCGTGACGAGCCGCTGGTCAAAATTGATTGCGCCAGCCTGCCCCGCGAGTTGATGGAAAGCGAGCTTTTCGGCTACGAACGCGGCGCCTTTACCGGGGCTGTCCAGTCCAAGCGCGGGCGCCTGGAGTTGGCAGGGGCAGGTACGCTAGTGCTCGATGAGATTGCCGCTCTTACGCCTGCCATGCAAGCCAAGCTCCTGCGCGTTCTCGAAGAGAAACGATTCGAGCGCTTGGGCGGGAACCGCCCCATTACTGTGTCTGCCCGCATCGTCGCCCTCACCAACGCCGATCTGGAGAAGGCCGTGTCAGAAGGCGCCTTCCGCCCGGACTTGTTTTACCGCCTCAATGTCATCCCCCTCGTGGTACCGCCTCTACGGGAGCGCCGTGGCGACATTCCTCCGCTTATCGAGCATTTTCTGCGCCAGCTCGCCCACCTTCATCGGAGGCCAATTCTTAAGCTTGCCCCTGCAGCGCTGGTCCTCTTAGAGACCTATGAATATCCCGGCAATGTGCGCGAGCTTCGCAACCTGCTGGAGCGCGCGTTGGTGCACGCTCAGGGGCCGGAAATCATGCCCGCCGACCTGCCCCAGCGCGTGCGCGAAAGCACTCCCAGGAAAATGACGTTGGAGGAACTGGAGCGCGCCTATATTGCCGAAGTGCTCGATGCTACCCGTGGCAAGAAAGGCCGTGCCGCCGAAATCCTCGGCATCAGCCGCAAGACCCTGCTGGAAAAACGCAAGCGCTACGGCCTGGATTAAATCGCTCAAAACAACCTTAGCAGCAAGCCCGAAGTCTCTGAGCACTCTGCGGTGCAAATGTCGGCCAGCTTGGCCGAGCCGGATAAACACCGCGAAGAAGCCTTAACGGCATCCGAACGGAAACTTCGTATCAGGGCATGGCTTCAGCCATGCCGCATCGGTTAGCTAATTCAATTGTCATCCTGAGCCGAGCGCGACTGAGCTTGCGTAAGGAGCGCGAGGCGAAGGACCTATGCATTTG
>DASSQB010000579.1:0-2126 GCA_035702725.1 Terriglobales bacterium
CGTGGCCGCAGGCAAGGGCGAGATCAACCGCATGTTCGAGCGCGACGCTGAGAAGTCGCCCTTCGATCAGCCCATGCGCGCGCTGGCCCTCACCTACGTGAAGGGCATGGCGGACGTGGTGTGTACTAACGACCCTATCACCGGCCAAGGCTCGAATACGGCGAGCAAAGGCGCGGCGATTTACCTGAAGCGCATTCTGGAACGGGGTAACAAGCCGTTTGACGCCGCCTGGATGCAGGAAACCTTTGATCAATTCTGGGGCTATGCTCAGTGGGTAACGCGCTGGACCAATTCCCTTCTGGTGCCGCCAGAGCCCCAGATTCTGCAACTGATGGGCGCTGCCAGCCAGATTCCGCGTTTGGCTTCGAAAATCTCAAACGGTTTCAACAATCCACCCGATTACACGCCGTGGTGGTTTGACGCCAAAGAAGCGGAGAAGATGATTAACGGGATGCCAGCAGCAGCGGTTTGAAGTCGAGTTCAGCTACAGCAAAACCTTGCAACCGCTGTTGCGAATCTCAACGGTTCCTGCTCGCATACGCGGTTGCGCTTGAATTTCTGCCTAAAGTCTTGACATTGCTTCTGCTCCGTTGTTGAATAAGCCGCTTTCTTTTCAAATTGCTGTCTGGAATTGTTCAACAGCAGTTAAGTTGTCTTTTGGGCCTCGCGTACGGAATCATCCGGCTAAATTACGTAATTATTTCATTGCCAAGAAGTCAGCGTTCGCTGGGGTGGATACGAAGAGCGTTCAGTTTGCAAGTACTAGCTGGAGCGGCGTTTTCTCCAATCGCCGTGTTGTGCATTTCACCAAAATTGCGGATGTACTGGAAGCCGATTCCTGATCGTCGAGGGGGGAAAATGCGCCAAACTTCGTCTCGCATGTTGGCCGCGCTCTGCGGAATCCTGCTGCTATCGTCTGTGCTCGCCGCACAGGAACTGGCCACGCTGAAAGTCACCGTGCAGGACCAGACCGGAGCGGTCATTCCCGGGGCCACGGTCACGGTCAAGAACACGCAGACTGGAGCCCAGCGCACCGACATTACCGAATCGCACGGGCTGTCCGTCATCCCCGGGCTTCCTGCGGGCAGCTACCAACTGACTGCCAACGTCAAAAACTTCACGCCGCTGAAGATGCCGGTGACCCTTTCCGTAGGCCAGACGGCGTCGCTCACCGTGACCCTGGGCATCACGGTGAAGGAAGAGGTGGAGGTGCAGGCCACTTCGCACGGGATTGATACCGAAAAGTCCGAGGTGAGCCAGGTTATTGATACTCCGAAAATCAACGATCTGCCGATTTCGGGCCGCGATTTTATTGACTTTGTGCTGCTGACGCCGAGCGTGGGCGTAGGCCGCAGCACGGCGGTGGGTTCGCAGTCGCCCTTCACAGAGACGGTGCTCAAGCTGAGCTTTGGCGGCATCCGCGAGAGCCACAGCTCGTTCTTCGCGCTGGACGGCATTGATTACACCACCAGCATCTCGGGGGTCCAAAGGATCAGCCCGTCGCAGGACTGGGTGCAGGAATTCCGCGTGGTGGACAGCCCCTACACCGCCGATAACGGGAGCAATCTGGGCTCGGTGGTCAACACGGTTACCAAGTCGGGCACCAACGACATTCACGGCGCCGCCTATGAGTACTTTCGCAACAACAACCTAAACGGCAAGAACCTGCTCTCGGCTCCAGGATTCAACACCCTGCGCTCGAATTTGTTCGGCGCTGAGATGGGCGGGCCGGTGCGCAAGGACAAGAATTTCTATTTCCTGGGTTATGAAGGGCAGCGCCGCGCTGAATCACCGCTCTATTCCTCCTTCATCCTGCACTGCATTGATACGCCCAATTGCCTGGGGCCAGGCACGCCCAGCATCAACCAGGTGAAACAAATGCTGGGGCTCAAGCCAGAGAACCTGGGCTCGCTGCTGCAGATTGACGATTACGACAAGTTCATTGCCAAGACCAACAACACGCTGAGCCAGAACACGTTTCTTAACATCAGCTACCTGTTCAACGACTCGCGTAAGCAGAATGTGCGCGGGGCGGCGCCGGGCGAGGGACTGCCGTCGTCGTATCGCGACAATCCGGTGAGGGATCAGACGCTGTACAGCAACCTGATCCATGTGTTCAGCCACGA
>DASSQB010000580.1:0-4571 GCA_035702725.1 Terriglobales bacterium
CTTCGGCGGGTTTTGCCGTTGTTGTTGTCCGTGAACCAAAAACAAAGGGCGGCTCTAAGGCCGCCCCAGGTTGGAACGTGAACTTAGATTCTAAGTTTCCGCGCAGGCCCACCCCCGCAGGAGCGATTGAACATCGTCGTCGCTCGCGGCGGGGAGCACGTCAAGCACGGAATCCAGCGCGGTCAGCGCCAACACTTCCTGCACGTGCTTGCCAGGGTTGACAAATTTCAGGCTCATACCCTGAGCATCACACCACTGCTTTATGCGCAAGAAGGTGCCCAGTCCAGCAGCGTCCAGGATCTCCACTCTGCGCAAGTCAATAATCAAAGCTGCGGCCCGTTGTGTGGTCGCAGTACGCTGCAAGCCCTTGAGCCCTTCGCCAGCCACTATTTTTCCCGTGCACTGCAGGACAACCATGTCTCCCGAACGTTGTGCCAACAACTGCAACATCCTTCCTCCAAATATCTGCCCAAGAATTAGTACGTATGGGAAGCGATAAAAGTTCGCCCACTGGCACCAGTTTAGACGTGGAAGAGCGGCCCGCGTAACCCTCGCACCAGCAGAATTAACCCCCAACAGGACATGTACCGACAGCAGGTTACGTATGGCTGTGGAAATCGTTTATACAACTGGTGATTGAGAGCAGCACCTGCTCTCAAAATCATCCCAGGGAATCCCGTGCTGACAGCATTTTTCGCGGGGACGGCTGCGTTTTTCGCGCGGAACCGGAATGGTCAACACGAGGCTTGCAACTGAGAAGTATTTTGTATTGACTCTCTTTCGCTCTTCCCTAGAATGAGTCACCAAGGGGCCAAGTAAAACATTTACAAGGCTTTCTGTTTAAAACAATAAAATCAGGAAATGGCAGAGCTTTTTACGTCCGCACAGGTGGTTGAGCTTACCGGGATTACCGCCCGGCAGTTGCAATGGTGGGACGAGCAGGGAATTGTGGTTCCCTCCCGGGAGGGCCATCGCCGCCTGTATTCACTCGACGATCTGGCGGAAATGGCGGTCATAGCCGACCTGCGCCGCCGCGGCTTTCCTCTGCAAAGGGTGCGCAAGGTAGTGCGCTTCCTGCAACGTGAACTGGGCAGCCGTCTGGCACAAACCGTCAGCGGCGGCTCCGAATACCACCTGCTCACCGACGGCTCGCATTTGTATCTGGAAACTTCGGCCAAACAGATTGTTGACATCCTGAAAAACGCGCGCCAGCCCATTCTCAGCGTTTGTTTGAGCGACACCGTGCGCGCCATGCGCGCCAATATTCGCGGCCGCAGAAAAGCCAGCACGTCTGTGCGTCCGCAGCAGCACGCCAGAAGGAAGGCCCTGTGAACAGGGTGGGAGGAGACATGGTCGGCGAGTTAAACGTGCTTACCGAGTGGATTCCCGAGCAGATGGGCCCGGGAACCGTGTTCGTGCTGGAAAATGCCGGTGAAGTGGGTGAGAAGGACGACCCCTACTGGGCTGTGCTCGCCTGCCCAAGTTGCGGCACGCTGGGCCTGATTACCCGCCGCCAGATTGCCGGCCTTCTGCCCGTGATCTGCGGCTCCGAGCATTGCGCCGCCCAATTCTTCATCCACGACTGCGAAGTCATTCCCCGCAAACCCTGCTAGGCCTCGTTTTTCACCACCGAGGACACAGAGAGCAGGGAGAAAAACATATTCAAAAGGCCTGTCCACATACCTGTTTCAGACACCCAGTTTGACGTCGGCAACGCTCCAATCTGACTACACACCCGACGAAGCCAGTTCTTCCAGGGCTGTCGTGTTTGCTTTGGGTAAGAGGATTTTGAAATATATTTACTCTGCGTGCTCGGTGTCCTCTGTGGTTAATGAAGAAAGTTAACCGTGGCGCGCAGTTTGTTGCGCCACCGGGATCGGCACTTCTTCCACAATCTCGATCCCAAAGCCCTGCAGGGCGGCGACCTTGCGCGGGTGGTTGGTGAGCAAGCGAATGCGCCGCAGCCCCAGGTCGGAAAGAATCTGGGCTCCAATGCCGATTTCGCGCTGCGTCTTGCGTTCGCTTTCCGGCAAGGCGGGCAGGCGCACGTCCCGATGGAAAGAGAGCAGAGTTCGCTCGCCTATCTTCTCCACGGAAAATCCCTTGGAGGTCTGGTGCAGGTATATGAGTGCGCCAAGCTCCTGCTCGGCGATCATCTGCAGCGAGCGGTCAATCAGGTTGCGGCATTCGCACCAGGTGGCGCCAAACACGTCGCCTACCAGGCAGTGGGAGTGCATGCGCACCAGCACCGGCTCCGTGGCGTGCTCCAGGTCTCCGCGAACCAGAGCGACATGCGACTCGCCACCCTCCACCTCGCTCTCGTACGCAATCATGCGGAATTCGCCGTGGCGCGTCGGCAGCAGAGCTTCGCCCAGGCGGCGCACATAGCGCTCGTGCTGCATGCGGTAGCGGATCAACTCGGCGACGGTCAGCATCTTCAAGTTGTGCTGAGCGCAGAACCCCACTAGGTCGGGAACGCGCGCCATGCTGCCGTCGTCTTTCATGATTTCGCAGATGATGCCTGCGGGCACCAGCCCCGCCAGCCGCGCCAGATCCACGGAGGCTTCCGTCTGCCCCGCCCGTACCAGCACCCCACCTTTGCGGGCGCGCAAAGGGAAGACGTGGCCGGGGCGCGCCAAATCCGAAGGCCGGCTGGCGGGATCAATAGCCACGGCAATGGTGCGCGCGCGGTCGTAGGCCGAAATGCCGGTGGTCACGCCTTCCCGGGCATCCACCGACTCGCAGAACGCGGTGCCGTAGTTGGAGGTGTTCTCCGCGGTCATGGGGCCTATGCGCAGGTGCTCCAGGCGCTCTTCGGTCATGGCCAGGCAGACCAGCCCGCGGCCCCAACGGGCCATGAAGTTGATGGCTTCCGGCGTGACCTTTTCCGCTGCCAGGGTGAGGTCGCCTTCGTTCTCGCGGTCCTCATCGTCCACAACTACAACCATGCGGCCGGCACGAATGTCGGCGACGGCGCTTTCCACATCGCAAAATGGCGAGCTGGGGGTCATAACAAGCAGGATTCTAGCAGTTTGAGATAGGCTTCACGATAAAGACGCAGGATGCGACTTTAAGTTACTGAAAAAGTTATGCTTACAGCTCCCGCCGGCCTTCCATCGCCTTCAGCATCGTGACC
The DNA here is from genome assembly GCA_035702725.1 of Terriglobales bacterium. Classification (GTDB taxonomy): domain Bacteria; phylum Acidobacteriota; class Terriglobia; order Terriglobales; family Acidobacteriaceae; genus JAICWP01. Next base: position 3,137 of record DASSQB010000580.1, read on the forward strand.
TCGTCGGCGTATTCGATGTCGCTGCCCACGGGAATGCCGGTGGCGATGCGCGTCACCTTCACCCCCGGGCGCCTGACCTGCTGCGAGATGTAGACGGCAGTGGCCTCGCCTTCCACTGTGGGGTTGGTGGCGAGAATGACCTCGTCCACCTCACCGGCATCAATACGGCGCATGAGGTTAGACAGGCGAAGCTGCTCCGGACCAACCCCATGCAGCGGCGAAATGGAGCCGTGCAGAACGTGGTAGGCGCCGTTGAAGTGCCGGGTTTTCTCGATGGCAGCGATGTTGGTTGGCTCCTCCACCACGCACACCAGTCGCTGGTTGCGGGTGGGGTTGCTGCAATAAACGCACGGATCCACATCGGTGATGTTGTTGCACACCGAGCACAGGCGCAGCTTGGCCTTGACGTCGCGCACCGCGGCGGCCAGGGCCTCGGCGTCTTCCTCGCTGGAGCGGAGAATGTAGAAGGCCAGGCGCTGCGCGCTCTTGTTGCCCACCCCAGGCAGCTTTTTCAGTTCGTCAATAAGCCGGGTCATCGGCTCGGCAAATTTGGACATGGAGAATTGTGTAATTGAGTAATTGAGTAATTGTGTAATTGGGTAAATGGCGAGGCCCAGGTTTTACTTTACACAATTACCCGATTACACAATTGCACAATCACCCCAGTCCCAGGCCGCCCAGCATGCCGCCCAGGCTGGACTGCATAGCTTCATCCACCTTGCGGCAGGCTTCGTTGACGGCGGCAGTAACCAGATCCTGCAGCATCTCCACGTCTCCGCCCTTCACTGCTTCCGGGTCAATTTTGAGCGCCAGGACCTGCTTGCGGCCGTTCATTTTCACGCTCACGCTTCCCCCACCGGCCGTGGCTTCGACCGTGGTTTCTTCCATCTTCTTTTGCAGAACCTCGGCCTGCTGCTTGGCCATGGACATCATTTCTTTTATGTTGAATCCGCCCATAATCTCTCCGGGTAGTTAGTAGCTGGTAGTTGGTAGCTGGGGAACAAGTGCACGCGAGCCAACTACTAACTACCAGCTGCCAGCTACCGTTTTTCCCGATGATCAATAATCGTGCGAATTTCTGCGCCAAACTTATCCTGCATGCGGCGCACCACGGGGTCTTCCAGAGCACGATTGCGGCCTTGGCGGTTGCCGGCGCTAGTGGCGGGACGCGGCTTCGCCATGCCGTTTCCCGCTGCTCCGCCTGTCACCGCAACCTTCAGTGGACGTCCGGCAGCACCACTGGCCGCTGTGCTGGCAATCTTCTTCGGCTCGGCGCCAAAAGCCATATCCACTACGCTGGGCGCCGCGCTTACCCTTACCGCCAGCTCATTCCCCTGCACCGACCACTCGCCCGCGTCCAGCATGTAAGCCAGCGTTCGATGGCCGCCATTTTCCAGAGCGCCGACAACCGCGGCCCGCAGTTGGTCAGGAGCCG